>JAXINT010000063.1:0-40867 GCA_034190605.1 Asbonarchaeaceae archaeon (SeqCode)
GCTCCCTGCATGTGCGTGCTGGTCGTATCCGTCTCTCTCTTTATGTCTCGAAGCCGCTCTGTCAGCCGTAGAGGCCTGTTGGCGAGGTGCAGTACAGTTCCTTCGGCTCCGGATGCACGGTTGATGTCCATTCCTACGACTCTGAACTCGTTGTTGACGTCCATCGCTGTCAGGTCTTTCGCGGTTACAGTGTCGCCGAGCTCGATCTCTTTCGTGGTTCGTGGATCAGTAGGCTTAATCTGGACTCTGAAGATGTCCTGCCGCCGATCCTTCAGTTCGTTGTCAGCAACTTTCTCCAGAGTTGACTTGTTGATGATGGTTCTGTCGGTGACTTTTTCCTCCCTGACTCCGTAGGTGTCGATGCTTGAACCTGCTTCCGCACCGCTTTTCGTAGGCTTGAATGGGCCGATACCCTGCGTCACGTTTTCCTGAAGCCAGACCTGAATACTCTTGTAATGCGTGATTACCTCGGTGCTGTTCCCGTTGTAGTCGTTCGCACCTCTGCTGGAGATGTCGACCTGGTTGTTCGTGACGTCTAAAGTGCCTTCTATGACTTCCGTACCGACTCTCACATGGACTGTGTCACCGTCGGCTCCGAGCTGAGAGGCATCCTTTACGTCTAAGCTCGTGGTGTCTGTGTCTTTCAGTCTTTCTGCCGTGACTGTCCTATGTGTCGAGGCTGCAAAGACGTGAGCCTCTAACTGGTTGACACCATCTCCACGGCCCAGCATCGTAATATCGTTTGCGACATGCTCCGTATCCTTATTTCTCTCCACCATTCTGGCGTTGTTCCCGATGTCGTACGTCTTCTGGCTGGTCGAGCTTCCTTTCCGCGCCACGAAGTTAAGGTAGTCCTTATCGTAGCCCTCCGATTTTTTCTGAGAGATGTACCAGTCGTAGCCTACAGCGTTCGCTGTACCTGCTATCGCCCGAAGTTTGTTGTCGTGGTCGAACCGGAGGCTGGCTACAGGAGCGTTTTCAATCGTTCCTTCCTGCATTATCTCGGTCGTAACAAGCTGTTTGACGATGTCGTCCGCTCCGGTATTGTTGTACTCGACCCGCGGAGTTTTCCTGTTAAGTAGCTTCACCTCCATTCCGAAGCCTTCGCACTTCGCCTTGAAGTTCGACTCGTACTCGACGTTGTTGAGACGGCCTTTAAACAAGAGGTTGTCGGTTCCCTCGAATATTTCGACCGTCGCGCCCTCTTGGAGAAGTGCTCGGTCGTTGCTGTCCTCGATGAAGGCCTCGAACTCGATATCGTTCATCTCGTTCAACCGTTTCTTGACCTTGATGTTGGCGTATTTCTTGTACTCGGTGCCGTCGATGTAGACTGTGACCGCTCCAGGTCTTCCGTGAGCGATGTACGTGTCTTCGACGAAGTTCTGGTCGGTACGGCTTTTTACAACGGTGTCTACGGTATAAGTGACTTCGAGGCCTGAATCCTGTATTGCTGTATCCCATGCCCCTGTGGCTTCGACATCCAGTGTTTCGAGCACGGTGTCGAAGGTTGCTGCGGCTTCCTGATTTTCAGCCTTTAAAACAGTGTCATGAGTGGTATTGACCTCGATGTCCGCATCCTGAACCACTGAGTCGATGTTCAGCGAGGTCTCCTTATCCAGCTTCTTCAGCGCTGCGTCAACTACAGCGTTTTTCTCCGCATCAAGATTCTCAAGAACAGTGTCATGTGTGGTTGAAACCTCTGACTGTTTCATTATAACAGCGTCCTCAGTCAGAGAGGCTTCAAGATCGCTGTTCTGAATCGCTGTATCTATCGTAGCTTGAGTCTCTGCGTCAAGATTTTTCAAGACTACGTCATGTGTTGTCTGCGTCTTCAGATCGGCTTGTAGAACAGCGTCATGTATTGACTGCACCTCGACGTCTCTGTTCTGAATCACTGCGTCCTCTGTAGCTGCGGTCTCTTTGTCCTCTACTTGGATTGCTGCGTCGTGAGCCGTAGCTGTTTCAGCACCTAGGTTCTTTAATACGGCGTCGTGAGTCGAAGAAACTGTTTTTATCTTGACAGCCGCCTGCTGACTGAAGAATGTGTGCCCGCCGAGCGGCGAGGCTTCATATCTGGCCGTAATCTCGTCCTGTGTAAGTTCTGAAGTCCAGAACTGCCACATATCCATGTCTCCTTGATGCGGCCCTAAAACATCTGCATCGGCTGTTCCGTCCGCAAATCCCATCAGTCCGAGCGGATTTGAGTTCCATGCTGATACCGAAGGGTCGTAAGAAGCTGTGCTGGCCGAAGGCGACTGTTCTGTACCGTCAATATAGAGTTTTAGATCGCCGCTCCAGTTCAGGACGACTGTTATCATGTGCCAGTTGCCGTCAAATACCCCGGTGTTATCATAGGTTTCAGAATACCTGTCACTGAAGTTTCCTGTGTCGTCGGTTATTGTAAGACCTATAGAGCCTGAAGAAGAGGTAACATTTACGGTGTCGTGGTTTGAACGAACATCTATCCTGTTGGTAGAGTTGCCGCTCTCTCTACGCCCTATTTGCCAGTTGTTGCTGGATTCAGTTGTTTTTATGAAGTAGTTGAACGTCCAAGCCGTATAGTTATCAGGGTTTATTCCTCCGTAGTTCGTGGCTTGTATCCAGTCGTCAGTTCCGTCGGCGCTGTGGCCTTCGCCTATCTGCCCCGCGACTTCTCTTGTGATTCCTACTCCGTCGCCGTCGTAATTGTTGCCTGAGTAGTCGACGACAGGGTCGGAGGCCTCGTTATGGAAGAAAGTCTGATGGTTGTCCGTCTCGTTCGAGAATACTGTGGTTGTCTGCCTGTCGGTATTGGCAGAGTTGTTTCCGTAGGCAACTCTTATCTGTTCTGAGCCGTCTCTGACGTAGGAGCTGTAGACGTGTATGTAGACTGAGTTCGTGGTGCCTATGTCTTCAGGGTTTTCGATCTGGTAAGGTGCTAGCTGCCACCCGCCGGAGCCGTCAGGCTCATAGACTCCAATGTCCTGTGCATCAGCACATATTGATTCGTCATAGCCCCATGCGCCCGTACCTGTAGTTGATTCGGCGACAGAAGGGTCTAGTTCTATAGTAAGAGTCCTGTTTATCGTTGGAGAACCTGACTTGCTTGTTACATCTCCGTCTTTGTACTTGTCATAGTCTGTGTACGGCATTTAGACTCCCTCCGGTACGCTGCCGCCGCTGTTTTCGTAGTTCCATACGCAGTGTGCGTCAGGTTTTTGGTCATGGTTACATTCATGCCATCGGACTCTCCACCATGAGAAATCTTTGGAGAGCTCCTTCTCGATCTGATCCGTTAAATCCTTTTTCGTCTTCGATTTGTCTTTCTCAGTTAGCGAGACGATGAACTCTCCTCTGTAGTGTTCTGTGCTCCCTGAAAGGTCTGTCCGGTCGAAGGGTGCGTTCTGCTTCGGTAATTTCTCCCCGTACTTGGATTTAAGCCCGGATATTTTGTTCTTCACTTTCTGCTGAGGGCCGTCTGTAGAGCTTACTATTTCGATGCGGTGAACGGTCACTGGTACTCACCTCGAAACTTTTCAGCCCGTCTCTTCGTGAATTTCCGTTTGTAGGTTTCCATGTCGAGCTCCGAGTCGTCCGAGACTAGGATTTCGTCTTCTTCGTCAAGCGTGTCTAAGTCCGCTATGTAGCAGTATTTGTCGTTTCTGCGGATGACGTAGCAGATTCGTCTGACTGTTCCTGCGTACGCGATCAACTGGCTGTATCCTCGGCGAAACAGCTCTGCATCAAGACTGCCTGAGTCGGTTCGAGTGCCGACTGTCGCCTTCCGACCGTCACTAGGAACCCAGTAAAGCCCGACAAGTTCGTCTCTATCGGCAAGCTCACGTACTTCAGAGTATTCTCGTTCGTTGCCCTTGCCATCGTACTGGCAGATGTAGTCTCCGCTGTCAGTTTCAGCTACCCAGAAGTAGTCGAGCTCCATCTGATCTTGCTCCGAAGCCTGTGAAAAGTGGTTTCTAAAGCTGTCACTAGGTTCGTCGAACGTGTCGAATACAGTTCCTTCTAACTTGGTCGTGTCCATGATGCTTTTCCACCTGTTCTAAGCCGTTTCAGCGGCTTTAAATCTCGTCGTATCGGAACGTGAAGGTCTCGTCCGACTGAATCCCTGATGTTGCGTCAGTGTCAACGTCTGTCTGAAGAACGACAGCCTTCGTCGAAGTCGAAGTCGTGTAAGTGTTCGAGTCGATTGTTGCTGGACTCGAAGATGTGTCGTTCGTGACGTTGACCTCTGGTGTTGACTGTCCGCTGTAGTAGCTGTGGTTCGCTCCCAAGTCGTCTCCCGTGGTACCGATTGTTCCTGTTGCTACGTTGTAGTTGGCTTCTGGGCATCCTTCGTCGCCTGTGTCTCTGGCGCCTCTAACCACTTGTCCATTCGTTCCTAGGCTCCATCCGATTGAGCCGTCGGTGTAGAAACGGATGTTTGAGACTTCGTCGAAAGTACCTGAGATTGCCAGTGCGACGTGCTGCCAGAACGAGTAGTTGATACCCGAATCCGGGATAATCAGCGGGTTAGATGTGTCTATAAGGTCAGGGTTGTCGTCAGTTCTGAATCTGAGCGTGCTCGCCGTTGTCTTGTTCGGTGAGCCGTCAGACCCTCCGCTCCAAAACTCTATATTAACTGTTGCGGCCATAGTTTCACCTGCGTAATATTCGTTTAAAAGGTTACGAGGTCATCGGCACCGACTTCAGGAAAGTGATGTTGTACTGGTAGACCGATGCGTCCGAGTTCGGGTTGTGCTTCTCGTTCTTGTTCACCATGTAGCCTTCAATCGTCTTGTCGCCTTCGCTGCCGTCCTGCTGCGTGATAATCAAGCGTAGATGGTCTCCGGATTTATACATGGTGTCGAGCTTGTTCACCATCTCCTCGACCGAAGCGTAGTTGTTGAGGCCTTCAGCGATCTCGTCGTTGATCTTCGTCTTCAGCTTCCAGGTCTCCTTTATCTGGTTCAGGTTGAGAGCTCTTCTCTCAGGGTTGCCACCCTGCTGGTCAGGCTTCGCAAAGCTCGACAGCTTGTTCTGCTGGTCACGAGTGATCTCGCCGGATACACCCATCTCTATAACTTCTCCGGACGCAGGGTTCTTCAGTTCTACCGTTTTCGGGTGTGATTCTGGTTTGACCATTCTATATCAAGCTCCTCGATCTTTGATCCTGTTCAAGTCTTCTTTCGATTTCGTCTATAAGGCTTTCGACGTCGACGTCGTTGTTCAGTTCAGGGTTTTCGATGGTGATGCTGACCTGTCCGCCTCCGCCACCTAGTGCCTGCGGGTTCTCTGTTCCTATAATTGTGTCCTGTGCGGAAGGCTGAATTATTTTTCCGTCGCTTGTAACTACGAAGTCGTTGGCGGAGATGATGTCTGTAATGTTGCCGACTAGGTCTCCTGCAAAGTTCGATACTCCTTTGGCGGCTGATGCCAGAGGCCCTGGTAGCACGTTCCAGAAAGCGTTCGCTATCATCGAACCCATCGACTTAATACCTTGTATTACTCCGTCTACTAGGTCTTTACCGAACTGTTTGCCTGCGTTGATGACTGTGGAGCCCGCGTTCTTAATCCAGCTAACAACGCCGCCTACAATATTCTTTATTCCGTTCCAGGCGGCTGCGAACGCTCCTCCTATAAAGTCGACCACGCCTTGAAGAGCAGATATTATCTGGTTCTTGAAGTTCCAGATGATTGCCAAGGCCGCTCCTACAGCTACAGCGATTCCTACGGGCACGGATGCTACTGCTGCTATAACGGCTCCGATTGCTATAAGCACTGCTCCGACCACGAGGCCTACCGTTTTCCCGAACAGCATGAAAGCTCCATGTACTATGCCGAACGCTGACACGACTATGGCTGCTAGTGTCGATATGACTGCTATCATGCCTTTAAGTGATAGCATGGCGAAGCTGCCTACCGCAGCCCACGCCTGGAAAGCTGTTATTACCGTTCCTATAATCCCTATGACCGACATGATGAGGCTGCCGATGTTCAGTATGGCCATCGAAAGCACGCCAAACAGTGTGAGAACTACGGCAAGAATCGTTCCGAGGATCACTATTTTCGAGAAAAGTTTTCTCGTCGACTTGTCCATGTTTAGGAACGCTTTCTGAGCTTTCATAATGTGAGGCATCAGCATACGTGTCGCCGGTATAAGAGCGGTAGAAATCGCTCCGGCAAGACCTCTCAGAGCTCCGCCGAGGCCAGGTGTCAGCGACAGTATCATGCCGAACATGAATGCAAGGTTCATACCTGTAAACATGATGCCGAGCATCCGCATATTCAGGGCTTGCATCGACCGTGAAAGGCTTCTGGCGGAAACCTCGCTCTGAGCAAATCTTCTCTGAAGCAGACCCATTCTAGCTGTCAGGCCACCGATTCTTCCCTGAGCTCTTGTCGAGAATTTAGAGATACGTCTCTGTGCAACTCTCAAGGCGGCCAGTTCCTTGATGTCTACGTTGACCTTCAGGAAGATGTCGAGCGTGTTTCCAAGTACCATGGGTTTTATGCCTTGCGTTCAGCTTTCCGTTGTTTTCGTTCCATCTCTTTCTGCTTCTTCCTCTTCCTCTCTGCTTCTTCTTCGAGGCGTTCAAGCGTGTAGGAGGTTCTGATGAACTTTTCGTCCATTACTTCTTGCCAGGTATAGTCAAGTTTCCGGACTAACTGGTAGAAGGCTTCGTCGAGACCGACTTCCTTCTTGTCGCCAGCGGTTCCGGAGTCTCGAAACTTTTGCTTGATTGAGTCTATACCTAGCTGTTCATCATTTCTTCGAGCTCCTCCTCGGAAAAATCGAGGCCGTTCACCTCCTGCACAGTGTTCATCATCGGTAAAAGGTTTCCTTTCGACTTCTTAACCTCTTCTGCCGTGACATCAAAGCCTTCGTTCTTGCTGATAGTCATGGCGATCAGTTCGAGGATGAAGTCAAAGTCGTCTTGACCTTTTCTTTCCGCCTTCACCGCTGATTTCAGGATTTTTTCGTTGTCGAGTGGTTCAAACGTCAGCTCCACGTCGTTGATAGTGAGCGTGGATGCTTCCGGAACCAGCTTTTCCATGTCCGATTTTTCGGACTTGTTCTTTTCTGCCATAGTGTTCACCCGATAGTATCTAGTCCGTCATTATCGTCTTCCTCTGCCTCGTTAATAAGGCTGTTGAGCTGCTGCTCCAGTTTCTCCACCCTTTGCTGTAGCTCGGAGAAAAGGGAGTGCATCTCGTCTCTGACGTTTTCACGCTCCCAGAGGAAGGTTATCGCCATTCCGTAGTCTCCTGCAAAGTTTTCGTCCGCGAAGTCTTTGATCTCGCTGGAGACGTCTCTTGGAAGACGGTTGACGTGGAAGTCAACCGGGTCTGGTTTTCCTTCAAACTTGTCTTTGATGTCGTCGATGTCGGCTTCGTCGCCGACTGTTCTTTTGTTCTGTTCTGTCATGCTTATCACGTAGTAAAATATAGAAGGAGAGGAGGGTGCAGCTTTAGTAGCTGCTGAGTGCGTCCAGCTTCTCTGAGCTGTCGCCTGTGTACTCCTGCTCCCTGACGTTTGAGTTCGCCGAGTCGTCGAACGGCGACGCCACGAAAGTTACTTCCACTTCGAGCACCTTGTCGTCGAAGTTCGGCTCGTACTCTGTAAGCTGTGCGTCCTCCATTATCCATCTGTACGCCTGGACTGAGGAGTCAGCGCCTACAGAGCCGCTTGCCGATGTGACGTTCGAGTCGTTGGTGAAGAGCACGGCGATTCTGAAGTCGTCTCTGGCGTGACTTGTCTTGAACTCGTACACCGTTGACTTGGTGCTTTGGTCGCTTGAGCCGTGGAACCACTCGCCGATTCCTGTTCCTTCTGCCGTGGAGACTCCTGTAATGTAGAGTGTTCCTGTGAACTCGAAGTCTTCCTGTGCGGATCGTTCTCTCATCCGTCCGCCGTTCAGGAGCGGTGTGCCTTCGACGTCCTTGGCTCCGCCCGTCCATCCGATCTCGCTGAGGTTAGCTTCAAACTGTACCTCGGTTCCGCCTTTCGGCGTTACGGATACCAGGGCTTTTTCCTGCCAAGATGCGTCTTGCAGGACTGATGGGCCTGTTGCCATAGTTAGTTGTCACCTCCTGTAGTGTTTTTTCTAGGTTTTAGGTGCTCTTCCGTGGTTTCTGTTCGCTTCCGCGACTCGTTGTTTTGTCGAGTCATAATATAGTTTTTACAACCTCGTCTTCCTCTTTATTTTAACTGTGGCTTTTTCGTCCGCCGTCTTCATCAACGGTCTAAACGCTCCGTTGATCCATGGATTCGGCCTGGTACCAGTTTCTTCGATTGCTTTCGCAAGCAGGTTGGGTGGGATGCCTCTGCTTTCCGCCCAGACGATCAATCGGTTGTTGAGAGGTGGCCGATGTGGTCTCGTACCTGTGTCTACGAACTTCAGGTATTTCATGCCGAGGAGGCTGTATTCGTAGGTTCCGGTTTGCTGAACTGTCAGGCTGTGAATACCTTGGCTGGTTCCTATGCTTCCTTGACGCCTCAAGGCTCTCTGAGCTCTGTCCTTGGCGTCTTCTGCTATGTCTCTAACTACTTCGTCGCTGACACCTCTCACTTCTTTGTGTATCTTCTTTAGACCTCTTATTGCTTCTGAGACGTCGGATTCAAGGTCTATCAGAGACATGGTTATCCGAAGTTGATCTGGGCTCTGAATGAGACTTCGATCTCTCTTCTGATGATTCGCTGTCCGTCTTCTGTGACGCCAGTAGCCCTTGTGTTTCTGTCTATGCTGGGTTTTCCGAACTTGTTCTCTCCGAGGGTCTGCCTCGCACCTTCTGATGCTGGACTGCTGAAAAGACTGGTGACTGAGTCGCTGAGGGTGTCGAACCACTGCTTGTATTTAGGGCCGTTGTCCAGTGTCTCGATATGGATTTCAGCGGATACGTCGACCCATGCGTTGTAGCCGTTCAAGGTTTCTTCCTCGGCATCTCGTGTGAAGTTGTAGTCTTCGAGAACGATAAGCGGGTAGTCTTCCGCTCCCAGGTCTGCGGTTAAGGGCTGAGACTGGTAGATGAGCTGGCGTTTCTCTACGTTGGAAGGGTCAGAAATAGTTTCGAGTGCAGCGGTTACGGTCTGCTGCACTGCTTCGTGCATTTTCCCTTTCTGTAGCTGTGTGTAGCTTGCCATTTCGTGTTCGACCTCGCAAGGTCATCTCTCTGCCGCCCACTCCCGCAGGACTGGGCTGTGGTCAGACCGTCGAGTATTTTTCGACGGAGTACCTATCAAAGATGTCCTCAAGGTCGTTTAAAAAGCCGCCCTTTATGTTCGGGTTGAAGTCGTCTCTGCCTTCAATTCCTTCCTCTATCACGTTGTTCTGGAAGAACTTCTTGATGACGAGTCCTATGCAGAGCTCCTTGATTTCGTCAGGGATGTTGGTGAAGCCGTAGTCATACGTGACTTCGATGTTCTCAGGTTCTTTCTCGGCTGCTACAGAAGAAGAAGTGAACCTGAAACCGATGTTGTCTTCCTGTATGAAGTCGGCGGCACGTCCTTCTGTCAAGGTCTCGAAGTCGTCTGCGTCTCCTAGATCGGCACGGTTGACTTTCAAAGATTGTATGTTGTCGACAGGCCGTTTCTCAAGCGGGTAGAAGGCGGTTCCAGTGCCTTTGCCGTCCAGAACTTCTGTGTAACCTGTTTCAAGTCCGTCGAAAGTTGTTTCTGTCCTGTTGTCGATCCTGCTTGAAGCCTGCCGGATGAAGTCGACGACCCTTCTGTTCGGTATCTTGACTGGAGGAACCTTGTAACGTACCGTAGGGTCGATAGTGGTTCCGCCGTTCCAGGTGATGACTCCGTCTCTCAGGTCGACCGAATAGTCAGAAGTGGACTGGATGTTGCCGTTCGAGTCGAGGACGATGACATCTTGGTCGCTTGAGAAGCTGTTGTCTGCCGCTGGAAATGCTTTTCCGATTAAATTTTTTTCAGCGAGGTCGATGTCCTCTCCATCGCTGATGCCTGTGAAGTCCTCGGATTTGTCCTGTGCGGCTCCGAGTGCTTCCCAGACTTCCAGCGGTGTGCAGTATTTTGCCATTATCTATCACGAGGGTCTTTTGAGTGTTGGTCGATCCTGTCGCGGTACTCCATGCGTTTGTCAAGCCTGTCGTCCGGCCTGGCGTACGGGTGGTGGCCGAATACTATTTGTTCTGTGGAGACGCGCTTCAATTGAGCTATGGATTTGCTTCCTTTAAAAAGTGCGTCTTTCTCCTTGTAGTACCAGTCGTGCTCCGGTTTGAAGATAACCGATCTCTGTCTCTCGGTGTCGACCGTGTCAGGGTCTTTGTAGTTCTTCATCTTGGCGATGATAACGTCTTCATCACGGTCTAACTGGCTGGTGTCGAACTTTTCGATTTCTTCGTCGCCGTCTATACGGAGCGCCCACCAGCCCTGCGGCACGGCTGAGAGAAGAGCGTTCCTTTTATGTGCTTCTCCTTTCCACGGAGAGTCCATATCGCATCTCAGGAATATGTCTGCTTCTCTCTTCGCCAGCTCGTAGGTACCGTCGGTGCTCTGCGCCCAGTCGTGCGGAAACTTTTCGTAGGCGCCGTCAGCAATTATTATTAGCTCTGGTTCTACCTTCTCCTTCAGGGATTCAAGCGTCCGTTCTAGGAACTGTGCGTCGTTGTAGACGTTTATGATGGCGGCGATTTTACAGTCGTTCGAGGAGGTCATCTCTCAAATCCTCCTTTGACTGGCTGCCGTCGACGTCGTCGAACTGCTGGGCGCACTCCTGTAGCTGCCGATAGTCGTCTTCGTCCTCGACGTCTTCTGCTGTGAGCTCTGTAGAAACCTGTTCCTCAGTTTCTTCCTCCGTCGAAGTTCCCGTGTCGGTGCTTTCTCTGACACCGATTTTTTCGTCTGCTTCACGCTCAAGGACTTCGTAAGGGTTGCTTGCTCCTTCAGCTTCCACGTCGAAGAAGTTGATTATCTTGTTTGCGAGGTCGAGAGGCACTTGGATGATGTCGCCTTCCTCGAACTCGTACTGTGTGTTTCTGATCTGGGTTTCCCAGTCTTCGAGTAGCCGGACGTCTTTGAAATGCTCTGTTGGCATGTGGACAGATGCGTCTTAATGCCTTATAAACTTGTTGGAATAGAAGAGAAAGAAAGGAAGAAACGTGGCGAGAAGCCACAGACAGCAGTTTTAGTTCACTACGTGTCCGATGGCCTTCTCGTTGATTACACCGTGACCGAAACGCATGGTTCCGACGATCTGCCATCTGTCGTAGTCCGGCTCTCGCTCGGTTTCGACAGTTGGTGATCTCTTGATGACGGTGTCGAAGGCGTGATCTGAGTCAAGCATGACAGCGACGACATCTCCAGACGTTGAGCTTGCTCCGTTAGCAGCTCTTGTCATGTAGACGGTCATTCCCAAGACTGATCCGAACTCTCCTGTGTCAGCGCCTTTCTCATCGCTGTAGTCGTTGTCGATGACCTTGTTATCGTTCAGGAGGTCGGCTTCAAAGTCTGGGTGCACAATCACTGCGTCCGGATCGTAGCCGTCTGAGTGCAGCTTCGCTCTGAGCTGGTTCAGGTCTGTGTACTGAACCTTTCCGTCAGTGGCGTTGTCCTGCGTGTTCACGTTGGTTAGTGCAGTGTTTGCTACGGTGTTGTAGGCTTCTTGGTCTTCCTTGTCAGCCAGGGCTACGCCCAGCTCAGTCTGGATTTCCTCAGCCTGCGTACCCATTCCGTCTTCCTCACCTTCCGTGGTGAGTGTGGTACGCTTACCGTACTTGGACACTGTGATGTCCGTTGTGGAGTGGCTGATGTCTTCACTGGTGATCTGAGTGTTCTCGGACTGGCTTGCTGCATCCAGACTTCCTCTGGATCGGGCCTTGTAGGTGTCGGTCGGTGCGTCAGCGATGTTCACGACTTGGCGTGAAAGCTGCCGCATGACACGGTTCCTTCTGGCCTCTGTATCGACCATGTCCGAAAGAACAGGGTCATCCCAGGCGTTGACATTTGCCTTGTCGACTGCCTTAGCTTCGTATGCCTGACTCTTTGCTTCAGACATGTTGCATCACCTCTTCTTCGTCTACTCCGTACTTGTCAGCGAGAACGGATTTGTTCTCCTCTGCGTACTCCCTTGGATCGGAAGCAGCGTTTATCTCGCGTTCAAGCCTGGATGTTTCAGATTTTGTCTCTTCCATGCGCTGTTCGTCTTCGTCAGAAACAGGTTCATCCGAAGGCGAAGCAGATTTGACTTCTTCCTTGAGGTCGTCGAGCTCGCTTCTAACGTCTTCAATCTCTTCAAAGTCTTCTTCGACTTCGTCGAGCTTGTTGCGGAGCTCCTCGTTTTCTTCTTCTAGCTCAGATTTCGCTTCTCTGAGCTTTTCGTTCTCTGACTTAACCTCTTCGACGGCCGACCTTAATTCCTCTACGTCGTCGGCCACGGACTTTACTTCTTCCTGTGTCTCGTCCGCTGACTCATCTGCTTCGGCGGCCTCGGATTTGGCCTCTTCCTGTTGTGAGTCTTGTTCTGTCACGGCATTATCACCGTTAATATTATTTCGTGCCTCGTCATCTCCTTCTTCGTCGAAGGAGATAGGCGGATTCTCAAATTCGTCGTTTAATGCTTTCAGTTTACGCTTCAGTTCGTCTTCGTCTACTCCGCCTCTGGCACCTAGCTGGTGTGCGGCTTCTACGTTGCCGCTTCTCAAGTTGTGGTTCGCATCCACTACAGGGTAGCTGGACTCTGTTTTAGTGTCTGCTGGGAACAGGTAGTGGTGCTCAAATATTTCGTTGGAAATCTCTGATTCGTCGAGCTCTCCGTCCATGGTGTCTGTGAAGGCTACACCTGCTTCACGTTTAACTCCTGAGTCCGGAAGCTCGTTTCTGATCTGTTCGTCCGCTAGCTGGCTTCTGATCTCTGCTGCGGTCATCAGGGTGTTAGGGTTCTTCGGCTGCGCGGTCAGCCCTGCACCTGTGACGTCCAGGTCTTTAATCTTTCGGACGACTTTGTCTCCGGCTCTGACCAGTTTGTCTTTCGCGTTCTTGAACTCTATAGAGAAAGCTGAAAGTATGCCTTCCTTGATGTTTGATTTGACGGCTTCTACGGTGTCATCAGGCAGTGCATGCTCTCTGATCTCCGCCTTGACTTTGACGCCTCTGCCGTCGTACTCTGCGTCCTTGAGCTCTACTGCTGGCACTGTCCGTGTGTCGATCAGTTTGGGGAAGAGCTCTTTGAAGGCTGGCGAGTTCTGGTGCTCTATGTTGCCTGTAATGGTTTCTGCGTCTTGCGGCTCTGGGAATTTGACGTCCATCATGTTTTCCTGTGCTTCGTTGATTTGCTGTGCGGCGCTTCTGAGAGCTTCTTCTGTGAGCTGCTCTTCATCCCATTTCTTGCCTGCCATCTTGTAGCTGTCTTTTGTGGCTATGTAGCCTTCGACGTAGCTGTTGGCGTCTTCTGCGGCTGCTGACTTTACCTCGAACCCGTTTTCGGGGCCGATGGTGTGGCAGATAGTGCCGTCGCTTGAGTCGAATGCTGCAACTGAACGCAATTCTTCTTCCGCAGGCATAGGTAAACGTAAAACTAGGTTGTTTAAAAAGGATCGGGCTGTCTGAGGTGCATCCGGCAACCCTAAAAACGGTTCCGCCAACCTTCAGTTCCGAGAACAGCGTCCTTGTAGTTCGCAGCGAGCTCCCGTGCAGCACGCTTTGACAAGTCCTCAGAATCCTCTAGGTCGGAAACCGCTTCAGAAAAACTGCCGCCGACCGACTCCCAGAAATCAAGTAAATCCCTTCTACTCCAGTCTTCAGGCTTATTACCTGCGTTCTCGTTGCTGACTGCTGCCAGGGCGCTGCCTGTCGTGTTACCGCCTTTCTTCAAGGTGGTGTTTTTGAGGTCGGCTCCGCGGTAGACGGCGCTTCTACCTCCGAAACCTACGACATAAACAGTTTCACCGTCCGAGACCTCGATCTTTTTGTCGTCGCCTTCCTGCGGAAAAGTAAACGAAGAGCCTTTCTGAGCGATAATCACTCCTGTTCCGGAAGGTGTGGCAACCACGTCTCCGCTGTCGAAGTCGCTGGTGCGAGCTCTCAACTCCTCGATGGATTCTATTATAGCCGAGCGAAGCTCCAGTTTAGCTTGTTTCACCATTTTCACCATTCGCCATAGCCTGTGCATCCGCCGCTTCTGCATCAGCAGCGGTGTCGCGGTTTATGGTTTCGTCGTCGATCAAGTTGTTCTTGCTGGAAGACAGGTCTGCCGCGATCTGCATGTACTCTTCTTCGCTGACATCTCCCAAGTCTGGGCCTTCGTAGTCGTTGACTCCCATGTAGTCCTTGACAGCTTCTCTATCCCAGATTCCGAGCGCCACCATGTTTCTGGCGACTTCGAGTTTACGCATGTCTCTGTCGGCTTTCCTGATCTCTCTTTTGATGTTCGGTGCCTCGAACTTGATCCGGCAGTTGAACTCCGGCTCGAACAGTTCGTCGTTGAGAAGGCTTTGCAGCTTGTCTTGAAGCCGTGAAATCCTTTTGAAGTATCCCTCGTGGGTCAGCGAGGATGTACGGGCTCCTGAATCGCCGCCTATCGGCATACCGATTCTTGTCGGTGGCACGCCCCACGCCATTACTATTACTTTTGTTATGTAGGTGGCGAGCTCTTGGAAGTCCATGTCGCTCATGTCGTTTAGGTCTTCTATCTCCATTTCGCCGGTCAGGACGAGGTCTTGGTGCTTGTTCTTCAATTTGCGGAACTTTTTCAGCGTCTTCTTGACCAGTTTGTAGTTGGCGTCTTCCGGCCCTGCGTTCGGCATCTTCACGACCTTGTTGACGATACCTGCGTTCTCGAAGAATTGGCCGTTGTGATCCTTTGCCTCGGCCAGCATCGTCAACTCGGAGATAATAGACCTTGCAGGTGTGAATCCGTAAGTCTTCCCGTTCAGCCTCATGTAGTTCATGTGGATTACTTTGTCAGGCGGCAGATCGGCTTCCGCGGTTCCGACTTCCTGGTGGAAGTTGGTTATGTCGCCGTACTTGTTGATGTCGTGCTCTACAGTGGATGCAGGCACCATCTGAAGTTTCCGTGTGGAGAAAAGGTCTTCGTCTCTTGCCCGTAGCTCTTCGACGACTTTGGAGGCCGCCAAGTCGGCGCTGGATCGAAAGTTGAAGTCATGGTTTTCCCTGATCTTGTCTTTCAGGATTGACCTGGCTTCTGTTTCTCCTATCTTTCTTTTGTAGAGGTAGCCGTCTCCGACGATGAGAAGGTCGAGAAGGAAGTCGGCGACGCTTTCCTTGGCGCCGCTGTTCCAGAACTCTTTGCAGTCTCGGATACGTCTTTCGCCTGATGAATTGCCGAGGTACTTGAAGTTCGGGTCGTCGCCGCCTATGACGTCGTCGACTATCGCCTGCATAATGCTGAGTGCTTCAGGCGATTTTTTTATCAGGTTGAAAAGCATCTCTGTGTTGTAGCCGTCTGTTCCGCCTCTGGGTTCTTCCAGTCCTTCGACGTTTGCTGCGATACCTGTTTCATTGGCTAGAGGTTCGTTCTCTGTCTCTATTGCTTTGGCTTCCTCCGTGGAGCTTTTAGCTTCGGCAGAACTACCAGTTTCACCTGAAATTACAAGTCCGGCGGAGGAATCCCAGTTGGCGTCGTCAGGCATACTGGAAATTGAGGTCTGCTTCGTTTTTAAAGTTGTTCAGAAACGGCGAAAATTAGCATATTTTAGAAAAATCTAGGCTATTTCGACAATCCCTGTCTCTTTTTCGAGGTCTGAAAACTCTTCCTCGTCTTCGTTTAGATCGATTTCCTCGGCTTCTTCACTGATAAGTGACAAAGTACCCTGTACTCCTTCAGTGTCCTCGTAGGCGTGCCAGGCTATCGCCAAACTCATAACGATGTCGTCCTTATCCTTGCCTTCCAGCTTGCCGCTCTTCGACCTGTGGAAGTTCCTCATCTCCTCCATCAAGTCTTCGTCGTCGTGAAGCACAAGGTCGCCTCTGTCCAGCGCGGCCTGAAGCTGCGAAAGGATCGTCGGCCGTGTCTTCCTAGTAGTGTCGAACGCTTCTATACGGCCTGAAGTCTGTATCTGCTTGTCGATGGTCTTCCAGGTTCCGGTTCCTATAGCGTTTTTCTCGATGTAGCCGTAGTTGAAACGGTACTTCCTGTCGAGAGACATGACTTTCTTCGCTATCTCGGCCGGGCCCATACCCTGCTTCCTGATCTTGTTCGAGTACCACGCCCTTTTATCAGGGTCGATACCGAGAACCGTGAAAACTGTGTAGTCAGCTTCTTTCTTGTCGCTCATAGCGATGTCGACGCCGAGATACCAGTTCCAATCGCTGTATTCTTCCTTGTTAGGGTTTGCTAGGTAGTGTGATTCGCCGATATTGGTGTCGAGGTTCGGCTGCACCATTTCTTCCTTGAAGAACCGTTCGTCGACGCTCATCGGGTTGCACATGTACTCGCGTGCGAACCTGCTGCTTCCGATCTCGGCTTTTTTCGCCATCAAGCCGTCGTAATCCCATTTGAACGGCCACAGCGGTTCCTCTGTCTCAGGGTCGTAGGCCTGGAAACGCCGCGTATAATAGTTGTCTTTCTCCATCAACTCCATCATCAGGTCGTCGTGTTTCTGCGGAGTTCCGACGATCTGAAGTGTTCCGCGGCTGTTCTCCGCAATCGGAGATATTACGTTGTAGAAAAGGTCTTTCTCCTGTTCTGTTGACTTGCTCCCGGCGGAGTCGTCGGTGAGGAGGTCGTCGCAGAAAACGTAGTCAACGTGCTTCGACCTGATGCTTGGCGAGAACGTCTTCGTCTTCACTCTGACATCGGTTGTTGTGTGGATGCTTTCGCGGGCCCAGACGGTCTCCGTGGAGTCGATGTCAAGCATTTCCTCGTTTTCGCTGACGTAGTCACTGTCCGGTTCTAAATGCTTCAGGACGTCGTTCCTGATGATGATACGCTTGATGTTCTCCAGAATATCAGTAGACTGGCCCTGAGAGGCGGCCACGATCAGTATTTCTTTGCTGGTCTCCTTGAAGCATCGCCAGAGCGTCTGCCCGACCGTAAGAGTGAACGTCTTTGAGTGGCCTCTCGGCGCCATAAACGCGATTTTTGTAGCATTATTTTCCGGTTGCTCCGGCGGGTTCTGTATCACGTCGATAGCTTCCTGGATCAACGGGCTGTCGACGTTGTAACCTAGAATGTGTTCTAGGAAGAACTCGTAGTTCTTCACCGCTAAGGCTTTGATGGTTTCTTTGTCGTCGATTCCGCAGCTTTCCTTGATCTCCTCCCATGTTCGTTCTTCGTCGAACTGCTGCGAGTCGGAGCCCATAGTACAGTGTCAGGGCTGCTCTTTTAAAGAAGCTGAGGTAGGTCAACGTCTTTGACATAAAAAAACCCTTTTCAAAGGAGAGGCGTTATGAAGCCGTAGAGGTGCTGTGCGGCGTATAGAGCTGTGATTCCGAACCAGAAGTATATTGCTTCTCTGGTTACGTCTTTTGGAGGTTCGACCTCGAACGGTATGACTTTAGTGATTCCCTTCCTAGCGGTCTTGCTGTTCCCTGCGAGTAGCAACACCGCTATTGCTAGAGCCAATTTTTGTAGCGGCACCCCGACACCAGGAACAGTCAAACCGTGAACCGCTCCAAGATAAGTCGGCATGAACCCATAACCGATGCTGTGGGCCTCTCGCGGCCTAGAAATAAACTGTCTGACCACGTTTTTCTGTTTCTCGGCTCTGCTATCGCCGTTTTCCGAGCTCATCAAATTCAAATTTTCGACGCCTGTTTTTAAAGTAACGGATTATTCGGCGCCACAGCGAAGATTTGCGGGAGTCGTAGTCAAGCATAGAATTTGTGTGAAGAAGAGTCAAGCTAGCGCTGTGCTTCAGGTTTTCGCTCGATAACAAAGTTCTCGACTTCTGGGTCGTCCTGTAGCTGTTTGACGACGTCCTCTTTCTCCTCTTTCGGCAGGTGTTGGACGACAGTAGTAAAGTTCTGCTGAATGTACTCTTCCGACTTGTTGATGTTGATGATGTTGTCGGCTTTCTGCGTCTTCTTGTCGAGCTCGCCGATGAGCTCGCCGATCTGGTTCGTAATCTTCAACACGTTTTTAAAGGCCTCGTTGGTGGTTTTGCCGTGGCCCTCACTTTTAAGGTCTTCAATCCATTCTCTGAGTTCTTCTTTCATCTCTGTGAGGTCGTCGAGCAGGTCTTGCTTCGTGATCTCGGTGCGTTTCTCCCTGACCTGTTTCTCCAGCTCTACCTTTTCCTGCGTGTCTTCCGCGTCGAGAAACTCTTCAACCGTTTCCTCGCGGATCGGCTTGCCCTGGTTGTACGAGAGCATGTGGCTGATCTCTGCGGCGTCGTAGCCTCTAACCGCTCTGTCGATTATGAATTTCTGGTCGTCTTCGGAAAGGCTGGCGACTCCGCTCATACAGGTAGATACGGTTCGGATCGTTTAAAAAGTGGTTGGTATGTCGCCTTCGGCGAACAGCGCTAAAAGAGAAAACCGGGCCGCTCCGCTAACGCTCCGCTTCCTGGTACTGCGTCCTGTAGCGCTGCCAGCGCTCACGGTACTCCTCAAGCAAGACGTCGAGCACCACCATTTCCTCCGGTTCGCGGTCTTCTTTGGTTTCTAGGCGGCGGTAAATCTTGTACGGATGCAGCGGAAACTCTTTCTCCATGTTCTCATCAAACGGCTGCCGGAGCTCGCCGTGTTCTTTGATAAGAGAGTCGAGTTCGGAGTAATAAAGGTCGTCACGGAGTTTATCGCTTTTCTCACGGTCAACTTGAAACAACTGGTCAGACACGAGGTGGATCGCCTCGTATAAAGTTGCACTTGACACCAGTATAAATAACTTTGGACGAAAACACGAAGAAGTCTCCAATCCCTGATACGCGCACACGCCGCGATTTCTGAGAAGCAAAACCGGCTAGAAATTGTGAGACGGGTAGCGATACGTTTCAAAAAAGAGAGGGGAACCACCCAGGGCCTTCACGCGTCGGCGATCCGGCCGCGGTCGCTGGGGGTCAGGACGGTTTCGATGTCGTCGACCGTGAGGTCTGAGAGCTCGGATGCACGGGTGCCACGTTGCAGCACCACGAGGTTCGACCCGATCTCTACGGCCGGGTACCTGGTGACAGGGTCGAGTGTCGGTTTCATGCTTCTGCACCCTCGGTTGCCGTGCCCAGTTCTTCGGGTTTGTCGCTTAACCACTCGCTTTCGATCTTGTCGATAGTCGGCCGTCCATGCGAGAGTTCGTGAGGGTATGAGTTGCGGCCTCGGTTGTAGCTCTTGCCCTTGCGGTTGCGGTCGCTGTCGACTTTCTGCTTCTTGGCGTTGAGATAGACGATGTTGAGGTCGTGGCGTCTCGCGGCCTTTTCCAGGATGGTCAGGTGTTGCGTGGTGCTGACGCTGTAGCCTTCCCAGTCGCGGAATAGGATCATGTTGTCACGTATTCGGACGGCGTAGCAGGCCCGACCGTAGCCCATCACGGCGGCCGGACGGTCGCCGGTCGGCGGCTTGTAGGTCATGTTTGTACCTGAGAGCGGCCGCTGTCGGGCCTCGGTGTCGCTGCCGCATAGTCGGTTGGCCACGTCTTGGTGTGATGTCATTACTCGCTCACCTCGCGGCCGCACATAGGGCAGAGGCCTGACTCAGTCGGTTGGTACTCCGTGACTTCGAGGTCGCATGCAGGGCACGCGTCTTTTACTCTGTAGTCTTGGCTGTACTTTTCCAAGGCTGCGGCCAGGTCTTTGTATCTGAGCTCTGCGGCTGTGCCATCGTACGCGGTACACAATACCTTAAGGAATGTGAGCTTGCTTTCTGCGTCCATTTTGTGAATGTGTCTTCCGTGTTTGAAGCGTTCGGCCCAGGTCAGTGCGTAACCGTCATCTGCTTCGGGGAATCTTTCGGCCATGAAAGCTGCGTAGCGGTCGCGTTGTAGTGCTGACCCGCTCGCATCGGCCTTGTTGTAGATTTTTCGGAACTTTTGGCGTGTTTCGTGGTCTTGTTGTGGTTCTGTCATCTTATCGACCTATAGACGTTAACGTCTCGAAGCCTTTTAAGTGTTTCGACATAGCGGCCGCTCCGGCTCTGGCTCGCTGAAAGCTGCCTCTCATTCGGTAGATTTAGGCCTTATCAGGGCCTAACGACCGGTTTCTTTATAAAGTTAAAGACAAAACCGTCACTAACCGGCAGCTCAGGCCTACAACGAGGGCGTGAGAGGCACGCAGCCGTATTTAAGGCCGCCGAGCCGCCGCACAAGGCCTAAAACCCTTCTGTACCCACTAAAATAAGTGTACCCACTAAAAGGCCGATTGACAGATCAAGACAAAAACTGCTAAAGTGTCAAAGGCCGCTCCACGGTCGCGCCAACATAGAAAAAACCGCTTCAGCATAGCTCCAGTCGGAAAAAATCGGGGAACGAGCAGATACCTAAACACTACTTTGCTGCCTTGTAGACGGAACCGTCTCTTAGTAGTGTAAAGAAAGAGAAGGTATATGTGTCTAAATTAATTAATTACTGTCCAGTAACAACGGTTTTTGGGGGTTTTCTGCATATTTTGGTGTATATGCTTCGTCTCTCTCTTTATACTACTTTTTGACGGTTTTGTCCATAAGCCATGATTCTCCACGTACTCCGGTCGAGACGCTCCAGTGACGGGTTTCGGATGGTTGAAAAACCTCGAAAATCGGCGATTTCTCAGGTTCTTTATTCTGTACTGTCAGCGTCTCTCTATTCCAAGCGTACCCACTTCCCTATACTTTATAAAGAATAGGCCGAAACTAAAAACAGAAGTGTACCCGCTATGAGCAAGGACTCGTTTACAAGACAGCTCGACCAGGTAGAGGCGCCGGAAAGCGTCAAAAAAGCACTAAAAAACCAGCAAGGAGTAAAACGGAGAATCGACCCGAAGACAGAGGCCATGCTTCAGGCGATGATGCACAGGATAGAGAAGATAGAAGAGACCGACGGCGAGAAACTGAAGGACTTTCGCCGACGCGGCAGCGGCATCACTGCCAACCAGATAATCAACAAGGCGCTGGAGATCATGGTTACAAGCACGCACGTCCTGTTCGATGAAGAGCGAACAGAAGAAGAGTTAACAGATGCAGAAGTGGCCTCTCACAAATTGATGGATGAAGGGAAAGAAAGCGAGTTTATAAAAGAGCATCAGATAGCTATGCTGGATGTAGCAAGCGAGGAAATAAAAGAAGATTAGAACGCGGCGCGTCTCAGCGCCACGAAAGGATCGACGGCCAGCGCCAGCTCAAAATTGATGTCGTCGATCTTCGACCTCGCCTCTTCTTTTTCTTCACTGCCGAGTAACATGTCAGCACCACCTCTGGCTCTGGTACCTGTCTTTTTCTTCCTGTCGGCCAGGTTTCTCGGGCTCGCACTCGATCACGGTCTCTCACCGAACGCAACAGACGTGAGAGGCATCACGTCGTAGTTGGTTTCTTCGATGTTGTCGACTCCGAGCTCTTCGAGCACAGTTTCCTGCTTCTCTTCAGATAGGTCGCTGAAGTAAATGTCTACAGTCATCGGTTCGCCGACACCTCCATTCCTGAGCCTTCGACTTCTATGTCGTCGCCGCTCACGGCATCGAGCATCTCGCCGACTTTCGCGACCAGGTCGTTGTAGTCCTCGAAGTTGTCGGTGAGCTCTTCGAGGTCTCGCGTTTCGTAGTAGTTTCCTTCGTCCGAGACCTCTACCTCGAACCCAAGCTCTTCAAGCATGTCGAGCATCGCCACGACAGACATTTGGGCCTTTACGAAGTCGTTCGCGTACTGAGTTTTCGTGAAAGAGCGTCCGACCCATGTTTCTTCCCCTCTCTTCCTTCCAAGGGTCAAGATAAACGGCTCGCATCCTTCCATGACGTAGACGGGCAGAACCATAGCCTCCCAGTCTTCGGCCACTTCCTCGTTTCCTGGCAGCGACCGCATCTTCACGCGGCCGCTGTCGTAGCCCGAAGCGTCTCGATCTTCTGGATGTTCGTCGTACCACTGGCTCTCGGACGGCATCCTGTACTGAGTGCCGTTCACTCCGGAGAGCGACGTACAGGCCGCCTTCTTATGATACTCATAGAGTGTCGGTCTGTCGTTGCTGTCGGGGCCGAGACCGTAGCCAGACTCGTTTTCGAGCGTTCCGACCTCGTACGTCAGTGGTGACGCTATCGGAGAACTCGGAGCGTCCATCCGGGTCTCGATGGCTTTATTAAAGGTTTTCAGTTTTTCTCGCAGCTCTTCGCGGCTGCCTCGGTATTTGAAGTTGTAGTGTATTGTCAGTCCCATGCTATCGACCTATAGACGTTTTTGTCCTCAACCTTTATGTACTTATGGACTATTCCGTCCAGAAGTGTGTTCTTTGATCGTCTCCGCTATCGACCTCTCCATGTCGCCGCGATCTCCTTCCTCTCCAGCAGAGTACAGAATCTCGTCAGTGCTGTCCGAGCTCTCTCGGAAGCTCTCAGGATCGACCACTTCTCTCAGAGCGTAGAGGTCTGTGGTCGACGTGGAAAGCTCCACCTTTCGGCTGCCCTTGTCGGTCTCGGCAGCGATCCGAACTGAGTAACCGTCAAACTCTACCTCCAGGCTGTTGAGTGTCTGGTGCTGTTCCTCAAGCTGCTCTTTCCCATGGTTCAGTTCGGCGGCCAGCTTATTCAGATCGTCTTCGAGTCGGCCATCGAAGGAGACGGTCGAAGCGTTGTGTTTCTTCACCCAGTCGTGGTTCGAGATCGAGTGCAGAAATCTCAGGATTAATCCCATCCTAACACCTCTCTGCACTCTTCGCAGTCGATTTTGTCTCTGTCGACCTCGCCGCGGCTCTTCGCTATGTCTTCCTCGACTATCAGGTCTTCCTGGCAGAGTGCCTTGAACTGGTTGAAGCCGTACTCGCGTCCTGCGTGGGTCGTCTCGTCGATTTCTACGCTGTGGTAGTATGTGGCGCAGTAGTCGCAGAACGGGTCGTAAGGCTCGCCATCGCTTTTGTGGCTCAGGTGCTCCTCTTTCGCCGCGTGGGCTTTACTCATCGCTCCTATCATCACCACCTTCTGTTAATAGATTGAAAATTCCGTCTCGCAGCTTCACACCGGCTTTTACTGTCACCTCTCCACTCTTGTAGAATATGATGCCTGTTGTGGAGAGCTCCTCCTTCTCTGTGCTGTAGAGGCTGTCTTCGACGTGATCATACCAGAACGCGGCACTCATGAAGTAAAAGGTGGGTACCAGCCAGGCCAGCACCCACGGATTGCTGTCGCAGCTCATGCTCTGACACCGTCGAACCGTCCTGGCTCGCTCTTATCCCATAGAATCTTGACGTTATCGAAGTTCTCCTTCAGATATTCCTTCACGTCGTTGTTGATGTAGTGGACGGCGTTCTGGAAATCCCAGAAAGGCCTGTTGATTTCATAATCAATAGGCTCGAAACCTTCTTCGGTCTTTCTGAAGACTGAGACGCCGTACTGAGTGTGGTCTCGCGTGTCTCTGCTGCGTGCGAGCTCTATAACTATTTCTTCTTCTCGCGTCTCGGCCTCTCTGAGCTCTTCGATTTTTGGAGTCATAAAGTTGTAGTTGTCTTCGTGCCATTCTTTGTAGTCGTGTAGGTTCATGTTATCGACCTATAGACATGTTCGTCCTTAAACCTTAAATACCTATCGACACACCTGTCCACAAACTTCGAGAAAGGGAAAAAGAAAAGAGATACGCGTTTTAAGGCCGCGCCAGCCCTTCAATAATGCTTCACTCCGACCTTGTATTTCAGCTTGACGTGTGGGCCATAACGCGACGACAAGCCTCGGCCGCTCTTCACCACGACCTGTGTGTAAAGCCTCATCTTCCAGATCGTGAGCTCCGCGGACATCCAAGCATCGTTCTCGTTCCTGACTAGCTTCAGGACGCCTCCGAGCGGCCCTACTTTGCTGCTATACTTCTCCACTGTTTCTCCACACCTCTTCTTCTTTAAGGCGGGCAACCTCATCGTAGTTTTCAAGCGCCGCCTCCACGATTTCTTCTTCTGAGGCTGCGGAGAGCGAGACGACTGTTCCGGTGCCGTCGTCGTTCCTGAAGTGGTAGAGCGTTGTCACTGTTTCCACCTTTTAAGCCGCGGCAGCAGGTCGTCTGCCAGCGCCGACTTCTCTTCTTCCGTCAGGTTTTTGTCGGCGTTTTCAACCGCCTGTATCAGCTTCAGTCGTGCTTCATTCATTCTTGAACACCTCCTCGTAGCTCTCAACTAATCGGCCTATGAAGTACAGCGGAACTGCTGCGCATATAACTAGCACGTTTACAGGCCAAGCCGCAACAGCTATCACGAAATAAAGACCGCGGATCACCGTATCTACCCTGTCCTCTTTGTAAGGCCAGTTGTAGAGGTCGAAGTAAATCCTCATGGCATCGTAGACGACTATGCCGATAGCTGCATAAGCTATAGCGTACGAGACATTCATTCTTCATCCCTCCAGTCTGAGTTCATCTCTGGGTCGACCATGACCAGCACCAGAGAGCTCTCCCAGGTTTCCAGGATTTCGAGCGGTTCCTCGCAGACGGGGCAGACCTGTAATTGGTCGGTTATGACGCCTTCGTCAGCGATTCCTTCGACGTGGTTTTTCGGGCACTCGTAGTAGCAGAGTTTGACCGGCGGCTCAAGCGATTCGTGCATTATTGCTTCACCCTTTCTGGCCTGTAATAGATACTAAAAGTTAAGACGACTCTGAAAGGCTCGTAACTTCGTCTCAATATGGCGTAGTCAGGCATTATTACATCTGGCGTGGCTGATTCTAGCTCAGAAATTGCTTCTTCCATACTTTGCCTCTCTATATTCGCTACACCTTTTATTCCGAAGTGAACGTGTCGAGATTCATCGTCGCCAGAGTATCCTAAAAGTCTGAGCCCGTCGCAACACGATTCTACTAATTCAGCGACTTTTTCATTTTTTATTGTGTCTACACACAGCTCTTCACGAACTCTGTTTTCTAGATTCTCTTTTTTCGTCATTCTTCCACCTGTATGTCGATTTGATCCTGCTGCCGCAACGCTTGGACGACCTTGTCGCGAGCCTTGGCGCCGAGCTGCTTCGTTGTCTCTTCGATGACGTCTATGACTTCGTCGTTGATCTCGCCGTCTTCGTCGACTAATTGTTTGTGGTTGTCTAGGGTGCCGCTGGCTACGAAGACTTGTGCGGTCGCTGATTCGTAGTCTCCGAGGTTGAGTTTTCTCTCCATTTTGACGGAGACGAGCGGTGCTTTGCGTTCGTCCTCGAATGAGACATCAGCTTCTATATCGTCTTCTTCACTCATTTCTAACCACTACTCCGAATGAGATGTAGGCTGCGTAAGGGGGTTTGTGTTGTCTGAAAATGTGAAATTCTGGCTTGATGTTTTTTGAGGTCTCTATGTTTATTCGCTGCTTGATTTCTCTGATTTTTGACTCGTATAGCTCCACAGTCTGTTTGAAGTGGAATTCGGAGTGTCTTCTTTCAGAGTCTTGGGTTCTCCTAAAGAGCTCTAACTCGTTCTTTGTCTCTTCTCGCACTATTTCCTCTATCCGTTCATGAGTTATTGTCTCTTCAGAAAGTTCGTCCGTATGATCTGTCTCTACTTCTTCACTCATCGTTTTCCTCCTCCGCGGTCTCTGTAGAGGCTGTTGCTTTGAAGTCGAACTTCGGCCAGACCTTGAGCGTGCCGGTCGTGTAGTATCTGATGAACAGTTTGACGCTCTCGCTGTTTTCGTGCACGAGCTCGGCTTTGCGGCCTCCGAAGCTGTCGACTTTGCTGAGTCGGTCGTTGTCTTCTGTCTCTTCGATCTCGAAGCCGTATTCTTGTGCGAGAGAAATTGCTTCGTTCCAGACGCTTTTCCATTCGGTCGGCTTGTCGAGGTCGATATGGTGGTCGCTTTTCCGCCCTGAGCCTCTGTCTTCGACTGCGGTAGCCTTTATGGTGTATTCGGCTGTTTCAAGGTTTTTGAGTTCGTCGATTAGCTGTCCGACGTGTTCGCCGAACTGGCTCATAAAGCCTTCGTAGTCGTTGTAGTCGAGTGTCATGTTTATCTCCTTATGGACATATTCGTCTTTAACCTTTTTATACCTATCGACATCTCCGTCCGGAAGACTTGAAGACGGAACCGTCCAAAGATATATAAGGTCGTGACCGAAACACTACACTGTAAACGGTGCAGGAAACCTAGCGCGCCCTAGGCTCAATAGGTGCCGGAAATAGGCCGAGAACCGGCGGGCGCGACATGCAGGCTCGAAACGAGTCGTGCATGGGCAGACACATCGAACCACCTAGCACCGCGGATTGTGGGGGAGGGGAGTACCCTCTTCTCTCTGAGAAGACGGGTTCGAGAAGAGCTCTGCTCTTCGATACTCGAACCGGCGATCCCGACCTGGAGCTGGCACGACCTGCCGCTCCAGGCATCTACGTATGAAACCACAATCAAAACCCTCAGACAGCCGTTTAGGCGACTTCTCGCAAGAGAGTGAAAACGATGACGACAAAGATACCGATTCCGGTACCGCCGAAGAAAGCACAGGAAATAATTGAAGCTCTGGAGAACGGCGGCGCCGTGGAAATCGAGTTCGCACCTGAAGAAGTACGCGAACATGAAGACCTCCTGCGAGACATAGCCAAGCTACACCACCCTGAAAAATCTATTAGAGAAAGAGCTGAAGAGCTTCGAGACGAAGCTTATCAGGCCGAGCCTGACGACTTCAGCGACGAAATAGAGGTCGAAGAATATGACTGACTGGTTCGTCGAAGCAGAGCTCTACGAAGAGGAAGAAAAAGCCGAAAAATTCAACAGCGTCTACTCTCGCGGCATAAACGACGAAGAAGAATTAGAGAAATTTCTTGAGGCGCTGGAAGAAGAGCTAAGGAAAACTCTATGATTAAAGTGACTGAAGACCACTGGGAGCTCGCCAGAGGCCAGGACGGCATCAAAGAAACACAGGAAGAAGGTCTCTTCGTACTGGAAGGCGTACAGAAGCTCCGCGCCAAGAAAGCCGAGTGTTGGTACATCGACCTCAGAAATGACACCTTCAACTTCTACGGCTACACGGCGGACGGCGATCCTGTAGAGCCGCCGATAACTCCAAAACCTGTTAAAGAGCTCAAGTCGCATATCCGAGCCGATGGAAGCAGCGACCTCAACCAGTTCGTGTAAACTATGGAAGACAGAGAGCTCGTCTACGTACCGCTTCTACTCGAACCTGAAGACTACGAAGCGCTTAAAAGCCAGTTAGACGGCGAGACAGGAGAGAAGGAGATAACTGTGAACCTGCCGTTTGAAGGAGTCGAGAAATTGAAGAGACGGTTCAGAGGTGATAGCGGTGCCTAGAGAGGAGTGCGGCGGCCTGTACTGTAATGGTAAACTACAGAAAACTCAGACTCTTTCCGGAGACGTCGAATGGGTCTGCGGAAAATGCGGGAAAAGATACGATAGTCACGGGGCGAGAATAAATGGCTAGTTTCTCAGTAAGCCAGAAAACCAGGGAGAAGCACGAACCTGAAGTCGTGCAGAAAGGCTCTGGAACCGACTTCGAGGACATCGACTTCGTCCAGAAGCTAGCTGACGCTATAGGTGTGCTACGCAGCGAGGCCGAAGAACAAGTTAGGAAAGTAAAGGACGAATACCAAGGCCTAGTCACACTGGATTCCTCTGCCGCCATACTTGCAGCACGGAACCATGGTGAAGAAATACTCGACGACCCAGAAATGGATACCGAGCTGGAGATCGCGAACGTGGTTCCGGGTATGAGCAGCATCGACATCCGAGCCACAGTCGTCAAGATAATGAGCGAGAATACGTTTGACGGCGGCCGAGTCCGGAGCTGCGACATAGAAGACTCGTCAGGGAAGACGCAGCTCACGTTCTGGAATGAAGACTGCGACGCTTTAGATCATTTAAGCCGCGGAGACAATATCAAGGTTGTCAACGCATACACGAAAGAAGAAGTGTCGGACTGGCAGCAGAAGCATTATGATAGTATTCCTGCAATCCAGCTCGGCGATGATGCGAAAGTTATCGCTATGAAGGAAGGAGAAGAAGTAGAGGTTGTTGAGGCGGAGTAGTTACTCTATCCATTCGACGTCGTCTTCGCCGGTCTCAGGCTTTTCTTCGACATCTTCGCCCTCTTCCAGAGGTTTTTCTTCCTCCGGCAGCTCTGTGATTCTGATGTCTCGCGCTAGTTCTTCGCTGACGCCGCGGCTCCGCAAAACCTGTTTAGAGATTTCTGCCTGACCGTTCTCTTTGATGCGGCGCAGTGCTTCAGCCCAGAGATTCATTGTCCTCCGCCTGTTCTAAAGCGGTCGTGTTAGTCTCGATTTCCTTCACAAACGCTTTCAGCACGTTTCTCACGGTGCCTTCTTTGACTCTAACCTTGTCCTCGATTCCTTTCACGAGCTGGTCATACATGACGTCGTCTTCCTTCAGTGCTTCGATTCCTGATGCGAGGTCTCTGTACGCTAGGTACTTCTGCACCATTTTCGAGTTCAGGATTTCTTCGAGCTGGTCTTCGTCGAGGTCTTCAAGATTCGTCGGCATTTTCGTCACCTCCGAAGTATTTCTGGACGCCGTCGAGAACGCCTTCCATGCTCTGAGTGGCTTTCGGCATTTCGATGTCGCGGTTGGATGCGACTATTTTCTGAACCATCGGCCACAGGTCTTGAAGGTCTTTTTTAAGGTCTTCAAGGTCGTCTTCGAGGTTCTCTTTCTTGCTCTGGTATTGCTGGACTTCGACGTAGTCGGTGATGGCGCCTTCAGGGAGGCTGTTCACGAGACCTGGTTTGAAGTCGTCGATGACTTCTGTGCTGTCTTGTTCTTGGCTCTGGTCTAGTACGTGCATAAGTTCCATTTCTCCGTCGTAGCCTTCGAGCCTGTCCTGTATCTCGCTGTTGAGGTTCGAGGCTTGGTTAATCATCTGGCGGTATTTGTGCACTTTCTGCTCGAACATCTGGACAAAGCCTTTCTCGGAGACTTCTTCTTCGTGGCTTGTGGAGATTTTGACTTGTCCGTCTTCACGGTTGATCTTGCGGTCTGCGATAGAACTCTGGTAATCGTCTTCAGGCATGTAGACTTTTTCGTCTCGAAGTCTTAAAATAGTTGTGTTAGAACAAAGGTGAGCAAAGCGATATGCGAAGCAACCAGAATCGCGAATCCCATCGGCCCCTCTTCCAGCATCGCAAACACAAATCTCAGGTACGACTCAAAGATTCTGAACCCTGCCACGATCAAGCTCGCGGTTAAAGAAGCCAGAAACCGTGCCCACGCCTTATTTCCAAGGTAACGCTTCTCTACCTGTCGACCGGCCTCTCCATCCTTATTGAGCCACCCTAAACGCTCCAGATGTCGGTGGAAACGGCTACTCTTCGACATACTCTACCTCAGAAATCATTATCCAGCACTCTTCGTTGTCTGGGTCGCGCATCGTGCCGTAGTAAATCACTTTTCCCTTCGCGTCATCCTTGTACTGAGCATCTTCTTCGTTGACGCAGTGGTTCGACTGATACTCCTCGTCGATCTCAGACATCATTTCGAGGAACTTCATCTGTCTCTCCATATCTGGTTCGCCAGGTTCGAGAGCATGAGCCATGGAGACAAGTTCGCCGTCTTTCACTCCGAGCTCTTCACGTCTTTCTTCAGGAGTGTCGTACTGCTGCGCCAAGTAGTCGAGTATTTCGTCTGCTTCCCAGTCGGGTACTCTCGGCGCCTGCGGCTTCTGCGAAACGCTCATAGTACCGGCTTCTCCGGTTCGTTTAAAAAAGTTAGTCCTCAAGGACTCTGGAGCCGATCATATCCCAGTCCGTATCCTCGAAGAACTCTTCCGCACGCTCGATCTGCTTCCTAGCGTACAGCATGTCGCCGTGAGAAGTCTTAACCTCCTTGTAAAACGCCAGTTGGTCGTCGTAATTCACTAATAGGACGTCGAACTCGCCTACACAGTTGCCTTTATCCTGTGGATGCGGCCCTGCCGGAGAGTTATCGTTTTCAAAGTATTCTGTTTCCCTGAAGGCGTCATCCCAGTAGCCTTCGTCGAGAGAGTTCTCCGCCGCCAGGTAATGCTTCGTGACGGCTTCGCTGTGATCCACAGCTATCACATCTCCAGGGCGAGCTCTACCTCTGTGTAAGCATCCGTGTCGTAGTTTCCGGTGTCGTAGATGTGCTGGCTCTGCTTCTCGACGAAGCCGAGCTCTTCAAGGCCTTCGAGTACACGCCTAGCGTAGCTTTCCGCTACTCCGTTCCACGGCTCTAGTATATCCTGTCCAGTTTCCTGAGCTATCTCTCTAGGCGAAGTATGAATCCGTGTTTCAAGTATAGCGTCTCCGACCTCTTCATGGTAGCTGTTCAGGAAGCCGTAGGTTCGTTCGTCGTCGTGCTTCATGTCGAGAACTTCTATAGCTGTCTTCATGCTCTCTCACCGTCACCCTCCAGCATTTTGGAGATGTCGTCGCTTGAAAGGTCGGATTCACCTTCTATCGGATACATGACGCGGTTGGTCTGCCAGCTTCGGATGTCGCCATCCTCGACTTCCATGTCTACGATCCAGCCTCCGGCCTTCGGTTTGATTCCTTTACGTTCTAGGAAAGGTGTCGGGCCTTGCCATGCTCCGGCGTAGAGCACCTGGCTTCCCTCCGTCTCGGCGTTCAAGAATTGGTGGAGGTGCCCGAAGACAGTGATGTCGGCTTTCTGCTCGTCTGGTTTGTCTCGCAGCCACGTCTGGGCTCGATAGCCTAGTGTATATGGTGCGCCTCCTGATGGATGAACTAAATCCATGTCGACTTCGCCGAGGTCGATGTTGGCGTAGGAGTCTCCCAGGAAATGCAGGTCGTCTCTTTCGGCGTCTAGCTGCTCTCCGAATCTTATTCCTGTGTTTTTGAAGAGCTGGTGGTCGTGGTTTCCTTCGATGAACAGGGTGTCGATGCCGTCTCGCTCCGGATAGTTTTCTACCACGTAGTTCTTGAGGCGATCCCAGCCGATTGCTTCTGGCTGTAAATGGTTGCTGTGGCCTCTGTAGACGCCTCTACCGTTATTTTTGACTGTTCCGTCGCTGATGTCTCCTGCGTGGAAGACTACGTCTATGTCTTCGTCCTCAAGTCTGTCGTAGAAATCGTTAAGCGAGTCAAGCTGCTCTCCTGTGGAGCCGAGGTGTGTATCTGATATTACTGCGAAGTTGTAGTGGCCGTCTTCGTTGACCCAGCGCCAAGTGTCGTCGACCTCGTCCTCGATTTGATACATTTTCGTGCCGTATTGGTCAACTGTTTTCTCGGAGATGTCTCTTCCGGTGGCGCGGAGCTCTTCTACCACTGATCTGGCTTTGTCGCGGCTCCAGTCGTATTCTTCGGAGAAATCGTCATACGTCATTCCAGATTTTAGGTCATCTACAAGTCCGTCTGGTATTTCATCGTCAGGCATAGAGTGGTGCCCTAGAAAAAGGTTTCGACGGGCTGCACTTAAAAGGTCAGGCATGTTCGTTTTGACGCTTGTGTTCAACCCACCGATGTCTCAGCCTGTTGTAAACCTCTGTCTTGTTCTCTCCACCGGTTTCCTGTCTGACACTGTTTTCGTCGGCTCTGAGACCCTGGTGCTCGACTTCTGCGTCTTCGACGTGTTTGATGTCGTAGCCTGCTGAGTCGGCTCTCCATCCGAACTCGGCGCCTTCTCCCACCTGGTGCCGCTGGTCGAACAACGGGTGTAGGCCGCCGAGCTTGAAGAACAGTTTACGCGGTATGGATATGTTGGCCGTCCACATCAGTCTGGGTGTGTCTGTTGCGGCGTGTACTGGGTGTCGGTCGCCTTTTTCACCGGTTTCCGGGTCTATGAACTGTATAGGGCCGAACATCGGTTTGCTTGGCTCGAAGGCGTTCCAGTATGCTTCTAGCCAGCCTTTTTCGGGTATGCAGTCGTCGTCGAGGAAGATTAATTGGTCGTAGTGGCTGGCTCCTGCGGCGACGTTCCGCAGCATGGAGGGTCGGAAGTGTTTGTGAGGTATATGGATGACTTCGAGGTTCGATATGGCGAATTCAGGTAGTTCGTAGCCTGAGCCGTCGACTACTACGAAGACCTCGAACTTGTCTCCGATTCCTGCTCGGCCTGCTTCCTCGATGACTTTGTTGAGGGTTTCTTTCACCATTTCTTCTCTGTTGCGGGTCGGTATTACGACTGTGACGCCGCGTTCTCCGGATGCGAACGGTTCCTCAGTCATATATAACCCATTTCCTCAAGTTTCTGTTTTATTTCTTCTTCGTCGCCTCTGACTTGGCTGTCTGGCCGTTCTTCTCCGATCCAATCGTCGTCAAAGCCTAGTTGGCAGCTAATTTGAAAAGCTACGTCCTGAGTCTTGAGTTTTTGTCTCTTTGGCTCTACAGTTAGTGAGTCAGGGGCAAAGCTGGATATGAAAACTCCTTTGCGGTCGTGCCGTTTCTCGTGCATCTGAAACCCGTGGTCGGAGACAATAATCCAGTGCTCGGGCTTTAAGTTCTCTATAAGGTATCTGCATGTCTCACCCATTTCCTTGTAGATTTCCCGTGTGTACGGGCCTTCAGGTTGTAGGCCTTCGACGTGTCCGGCTTTGTCGACTCCGTGAGTTCCGAACCATGCTACGTCAGGGCTTTCTTTCCGCGCCATAGCTGTGAACTGGCCGCATTTATCCTGTTCTATCTCGCAGGCTCTTTCGATTACTTCTTGTATTTCTTCTTCAGTCATGTTCTGGCCCCAGGGTGCGAGGCTGCGGATGTCGTCTCTCGGAAGCTCGTCTTTTATCTGGATTATGTTTCTAGGTATTTCGGCGAACTTCTTCACTGACTCGGTTCTATGATTGGCGTGAGGGCCGACATGGTAGGTCTCTGAAGTGCCAAGTGGTGAAGGGAACCCGCTTATTGACCACCCGTTTCCGATCTGAGGAGCTGGATACGTAACTGGCATAGAATAGATTGCTTGCCGTAGCCCTTCCTCGTCGATCTTCTCGAAGATTGTCTTCTTCTGGATGTTCGAGTAGTCGAGATGCTCTTTTTTCCAGCCGTGAGAGGTTATACCGTGTTCTTCCGGCATGACGCCTGTGTACATGCTGCTCCATTCGACGCCTGTATGTGGTGTTCCGTGTTCGTCGATGCTGTGCAGCGTCTCTTTGTAGGCTTCTCCGTTTTCGATTTGTTGGAAGAGCCAGTTCCAGGTGTCATAGTCTTCGAGGTATTGGTCGAAGAACTCGCTGGAGAAGGCGTCAATACCGATTACTAGCAACTTCATTCTTTCTCACCAGTCGCTTGGAATCTTATCCATTCTTCTTCCTTGTAGTGAGAGCTTTTCTTCGCCCCCTCAATTCTGTCCGGAAAGTCTTTCGACTCTTTATAGTATATGAGAAGGCACCCGTTTTCCTCCACTTCAAAAGATTCTACATCTGTGTGGTGTGTCGGTGTTTTAGGGCTGCTATCAGGCCAAACCCGCAGTTCCATTTTTTAATCACTCTCCGTAGATTACGTCAATCATTTCTTCGTAAAGTTCGTAGACTTTGACGCCTCTTTCTGTGAGGGAGAGCTTGACCATGCCTCCGTTGCCGCCTCTCTCCGTGTCGATCAGTTCGAGTTCGCGGAGTGTGGATTTGGCTCTCTGGAAGGCTTTCTTGTTTACAAATTCGGTTTCTTCTGTTAGCTGTCTCTGGTTGAGCAGCTCCATTTCGTCGTCGTCTAGCCGCGGCTGGTTTTCTCGTCCTACGGCTAGGAGAACTTTGATTTCGTTCTCTGTGAAGTATGGGATGTCTTCGTTCATAACGACATGTTCGTCTCGAAGTCTTAAAAAGATTGTTAGTCAGTAACCCAGCTTCTTCCTTTGTGGATCGACCTCGCAGTGGCACTCCTTGCAGAGAACTACTAGGTCGCATCCCGCCTCGAAATCCTCTAAATTGGCGTAGAAGGCCTGCCAGCCACCGAGTTTTCTTTTAGGGTCTCCGCCGCCGTTTTCGTGGTGCAGCTCTAGCTCGTTCCACCGTTTTATTTCCAGGCAGCGCTCACACCACAAAAGTTTATCGAGAAGAAGTCCGTGAAGCCTCGGCAACCTGTCAGTGTTACTTCGTAATACTCTGTAGAGCAGCCATTTTCTCCTGTCTTCGTAGTACGGTATCGTGCTCGGCTGCGTCATGGTTTGTGCCTCTGACATGTGGATGCGCCCGCCAGGATTTGAACCTGGGTCTCCAACGCTTCTCGGCTACCGGCGCTTTTTTATCGCGCTACGGCTCGCCTGTACGACCCCGCCGAGGCAACACCGCGTGCCTAGGAGCTTTCGCCCCCCATTACCTCGATTGTCGATGGATCTGCGTAGCGTCGTTGGCCGCTGGACTACGGGCGCAAGAGTATGTAACGGGGTACCACGCCTCTCGGCTGCACTCCCCGTGGCGTTTTACGAGGATGCCAAGCTCGCTCATCGAAGGCCCGACCGCCTGTCGTTCCCGGCTGGGTCTGCGGTACGGTCGTTTAACCCGTTTCGAGTACCTTCGATAGAGAGATAGAAGCGAGAGGAGGGTTACTCCTCTGCCTCTGGGTCTTCCTCAAGGTTGACGACCTTGGCGACAGTCGAATACTCATCTTTCTCAGGATTGTCGCGGTTACTGTTCCTGACTTCGTACTCGATTCTCATGCCGACCAAGTTCTCCCTGAGATAGTTGGCGAAGTCCTTGTTCTGCTGCTCGTTACTGTCTTCAGGGTCAACAGGGCTGACTTCTTCGCCGTGCCGATCTTTCAGGACGACGTCTGTGTCGCCTGAAGGCTCGGCCAGACCTAGCTTCTTCAAGGTGTCGTACAGCTTCGAGTTGCTGTACTCGCTTGAAGCACCTCTCGTGATCTTCGCAGTGAGGAAGAAAGGCAGCTCGATCTTGTCTGTCGGTACGTCTTCATCTCTGCGTTCGTTCTCTTCTTCCAAGTATTCCTGTAGAGCTTCCTTGTCTTCGTCGCTGATGTCTAGGTCGTCGATCTCTGATCGGACGTCAATCCTGATCTGCTCTTTCTTGCCGTCACCCTGGTACTCATCGACTTCGCGGACTTCTCCGACGTTAGCGATGGTTCCTTTGTGTCGGCTTTCGTGGCCTAGATCGACTCTGATGGGTTCTTGGTTGTCGAATCCAATTTGAACCATGTAGTTGTTCACCTCCGTTAGTTAGACACGCTGAACGGCTTTCTGCCAGAGTTGGCTTGTTCGCCGCTTTCGGTGCCGTCTTCTGATTTTGAAAAAGAGTATTCTACTATAGTATCGTTTTCTAGGTTGTCTTTGTCCTTCATTTCGTGGAGCTGGAGTTCGTCGCAGTTATCGCACCAAGTGAAGCATAGGTCTTGAACCTTCTTCGGTGTGAATATGACGTTTTCAGGGTTGTTCTCCATCGAGTCTATCAGTGATTCGACGTCGATGGCTCTGCCGCACTGTGGGCATACCATGGCTTTGTCGCCGTAGTTTTGTCGTAGTCCGTCTAACTTCATTCTCTCCCTCTTAAGACCTGATTTGTGTCAGTCATAAACTCTTTTCCAAGTAGTTGCTCAAAGTCTTCGATGTTATCTCTAATTACCACTGGAGTAGTCCCGATAGAATTAGCCACTTCTTTTTGAGTGCGCACATGCCTGATCGCAGAATTATGCTCCTGTCCGGCATAAATAGATGCTAGATACACTATTGCAGCTGCCCTGCCGGAATTTGGTCTTGCATGCTCCGGAGTTTCTCCGGACTCAATCAGTTTGGCGAGAGATTTTGCCTTCCTTTCCACTTTGGGAGGTGTTGTGTAGGGATAAAGTGTGTCTAGGCACCTTGTAACCCACGGATTCAGACCGATTTCAGTGTAATTTATCTCTTCTTTCTCTATAGAACGGAATATCTTTTTGGCGGTTCTGTTGGTAGTTTGAGGCGCCACACGAAATATTTCGGCGATTTCCGACGGCTTCACAGGGTGGTTTAAGTTCTTAATAACTAAAAGTAGGCTGCCGGATGCTAAAGCTTCTATGCCGTCGTTTTTCGACACTTCCGCTTCGTCTATCAGCTCCTCTGTTTTCTCTACCACGAAATCAAAATCGGCGTTGTCGCTTTTTTCCACGTATTTTTCTACTATGGTTCCGGATATGCAGTTTTTTATGATTCTCTGTGTTCTCATCCTCATCCCATCGACCTATTGACTTATTCGTCTGGAAGTCTTTTATATCCTTCGATGATTTCACTCCGCTACAACACTCTCAAACTTCTCACCACCGTTCTCAGCCGCTATATCATGCCAGTACGGGTAATAGCCGCCCTCAACCTTTACGATGACATCCGCCTTCAACAAGATATTCAGCTTCATCGACAGGCTTCGAGCATCAGTCTCCAAGTCCTCTGTAGTCGATCCTGGCTCCTCTCTAATCTGTTCGTACAGCTTTCGCTCCTCGTCAGGCAGGTAATGGACACGGCTAGGCAACGTCATCTCGTCCAAGTCCACACTACTGCTCCACGACCCTACTATCATCTCGAAGATATGCCGTGCCGACTCGTAATCCTTCTCACGTACCTCGAACTCGTCACGATCCTCGATCAACGTATTAGCCTTCGCCAAGCCAGCAACTACATTCTGGATGTGGTGGTCGTAGCGACCTTCATAAAGCCGTACGAAGTCCGCAGGAACCATGCGCTTCACATCATCGTGAATCTGCTCCACACGGTCATAGTCAACATCTACACGTATATCCTCTCGCAGAGTGTCGACCAGGGAGACGAAGTCAGCGTCGAAGTCTGGGAACGCGTCTTCCTCGTTTTCGTACTCCTTCTTCACCTTCTTCTTGTTGTCGTTGATGTACTCGATGTGGCTGTCAAGCTGGTCGTAAAGGATGCAACGCCCCATGAAAGCAGGGTCGAGCTTCTCAACCGCCTGCATCATGTTCTTGATGCCGTAACTAGGGTTGCCTGTCGCCATCATGTTACCCTGCATCTGGCCTCTGATACTGCCGTTACCGGAGCTGAAAGTCCTGTCCTTGTGCTCAAGTAGTTCAAGCAGCGGTCTGAACACGTCCTGCTGCGTCTGGTTATTGTTTTTAGTCGAGTTCTGAAGCAAGTTCATAAACTCGTCGACCAGCGCCAACCTCTGAGATTCTAGGAGGTGGCCTTCGTTCGGCCTTAAAACTCGGTGTCAAACCTTTCACAGTCGAGCCTGTACCTGAGTAGATGCCCGCCGGACAGTCCATAGCCTTGTTAAGTCCTTGAAGCCAGAAGCTCTTTCCGGTCGATGTAGGGCCGAACCAGAAAAGGTGGGAAGGCCAGCCAAAATCCTCATTCACGAAAATAAGAGCTTGCGTCAGTCTCTCGAACCATGTAGGATGTCTGAAACCGCCGTGCAGCTTCTCTGCAAGGTAGTCATGGTCAGCTTTCTCCTTCCAGGCGTCGAGCTCTTCCTCCGGAATCTTCGTGATCGCGGGCTCGACGTCCTTCACAAAGATTACATCCTGATTTGTCGGTAGCGTCCGGTTCTCTCCGATCTCTGTCCGGTCGTTGATCTTGAAGTGGGTGCCTGTGATACGGCAACGCATCGGAGACAGCTTTTCACGGCTGAACAGCAGGTATTCGACGTTCTCCTGCTTGAACTTGTAGACGAAGAAGCCTTCTGTATGCGCTTCTTTGACGTTGTAGCCTTTGTTGGGCACGCTCTGGCCGAAGTGGCGGTAGTGGAGCTCGCCGTTCGAGTCTTCGTAAACTTTGAAGACCTCGAATTTCTGCCGTGTATCGGATAATTCGACGCTGATACGGCCGTTCCACTGTTTCTGGGCTGATACGACGAAAAGTTTCTTGCCGTACGTGTCGTAGATGTCTTCTTCGAGTTCCCAGAGGTCGTCTATACGGACGCTTTTGTCGGTGTAGGCGATAGCTTCCTGCCCGTCAAGGCTCTTCGCTTTCAGCTTGAGGGCTTGGTACGTGGATTTCGGTATGTCGCCGATTAAGTCTTCGTCGTCGGTTTCTAGGACGTCTTCTTCGTCCATGGTTTCGACGAAGTCTCTCATTTCTTTGAGCTGGATGTCGAGCTCTTCTTCTTTTTCCTCTATGAAGTCGCCGAGCTCTCCCCAGTCTTCGCTTGATACTATGCCGTAGAGACGTTCTTCGACTTTGTCGAGGCTTTCTGCGTAGCCTTCGATGTGTGCTACACTGCTTCTGTAGCTTTGGACGAGGAAGTTGAGCATTTCCTTGTCGAAGTCCTCGGCCAAGAGCTACTCACCTCTCAGAGCTTCTACTATTTCTTCTTTCGTCTCGCCGTAGTCGCGCTCCAGCTTGGTTTCAGGCTCTTTTATTATTTCTCCGTCTTCTTCTCTGTGTATTATTTCGTCTGCCAGCCTGTCGACAAGTTTGTGTACGTCGGCCCGACTGAGCTCTCTTATAAGAATTTTAGTGTTCTTGGAGAAGTTTTTTGCCAGTCGCTCCTCGAAGTGGTTTTCCTCTAGGCTTTCTGGCTGGTCTTCTTTCCGCCAGATTCCGAGATGGTAGCCGTATTTTTCGCTGTGCAGTAGTCCTGCCTCGGTTTCTACTTGTTCTTGGAATCCGCAGATGTCAGCCCATTCAGAAGGTATTGTATGTTGTAGAGATGTGGAGCGTTTCTGGACTTTGAATGTTTCTTTGTCTAGTATCTCGACCATGGTGATGGTTATGGTATTGCCACTTATATACTTTCGGACGCAACCGTCTTTCCATCACAAGGTTCAAAAAAAGGTCGGCTTCACCTTGCCGTCAAACAAGGAGCTGCGGGTGTAACTAGCCGAATTACAGATAAAATAGAGATGGAGCCACGGGCCGCCCGTACCGGAGCGGATGTTAAAAGACACGTTATCACTGTCCTTGACGCCTTTGATGTATGCGTCGACCTGACCCTCTTTCACTGCTCGCTGCTTCGCGTACTCCCCCAGAACCTTAATCGTAAAAAGAGGTGTGAAAGTAGTGAAGAAAAGCAAGAACGTGTCTGAAACAGGTATGCCTGTTATCACATGCGCGGAGATAGAGCCGGTTCCCGATCCTAAAGCGGCAAGGGCGCCGTTCAGAGCTATACCGAGATAATCGACCTCGTAGATGTTTTCCGCTATCTTCTCTAGTTTTTCCCTTTTGTCGATATGATCTTCGGGCATAAAAGACGGTTTCGTCGCCTTGTTTTTAAATCCGGTCTATGGGAAGCACGCTGGCACAAATAGCTCTCTGTATAGGCTGGTTGCGAAATTTTCTAGGCCGAGGCCTATTGCTATACCTGTGAAAAAAATTGCTGTGGCTGCTGCGCCAGTCTTCCAGTCAAATTCTGTGGACATATTCGTCTATTTGTCCTCAAGGCTATATTAAAGTTTCGACTCCACAAACACCTTCGAGAACAACGAACCATTCAAACGGCACCTAGACAAACCGAGCTTCACATTATCAGTCCAGTGAACCATACTCGAACTTGTGCCACCAAGACTAGCACCGTTCTGGTTATCCACAGTCACGCGCGAAACTTGGTTCGTGCTGTTCAGAGGGAAAGGCCCGTACGTCCTAGTCTCGTCAGAGTCGCTGTCATACCAGTCGACCGTAAACGTGTTCTTCGCATTATTCAACCGGACAGTGAACTTCCTCCAAACCTGGTAATTCTTGCTCCAAGGCATAGGCCCAGCGTTACCGCCGTACTCAAAACCGTTACCGCTGAAAATCTGGAGCTCAGGGTTGTCAACACCGACGAAGAGTAGTCTTTTACCGTTCGCATCCTTCAGGCTCATACCTCCACCCGTACTGTTTGAAGTCTCACGGTACCAGAACGAGAACTCCTCCACGTCCGTATCTGCCGAAAGATTGTGGTAGGCCTGAGTGCCGTCGCTGACGTTCGACCCTCCACTGTCATGCAAGAAGCTGACGCTTCCATTCTGAGCGTAAGCCGTATCAGCCTCTCCTTTCAGATCAGACGTGTCAGTCCAGTTTGTAGGGTAGCTTCCATCGGAAAGACCCTCGAAGCTGTCCTTGAACGTGTTACCTACAGGCTTCAGTTCGAGTTCGTGCCAGCTTCCGGCAACAGGGTCGGATAAGTAGGTCTTCAAGTCTATCTTCGAGCTCGTACCTAACACACCTAGATCAGTGATCCTTGTAACCTTGCTGCCGTCCACGAACACGTCTACATCCACTTTCGGCTCCGTATCAGGAGAGAATAGGCCGTAAGCTGGTTCCCCTGAATTACTTGACGACTCCGAAACCGTGTTCCCTAGAGCTGTAGTGGAGGTCTCTGTAGTTCCTAGAGCGCTTGTTGAAGTGTCTGAGATTGAGACGTCGTGCGTGTGCTGTCCGACCTGCAAGATGTTAAGTGAAACCGTCATGTCTTCAGCTTCATCACTGTTGTTGTCGAGTGTAGCTGAAATCTGGTCGTTGTCGAGTATGGCTGTCTCTCGGAACTGTACAGTTACAGGGCCTTTCTCACTACCAGCGATTATATCAGTATCACTGTATAATGTGGTTCCCTCGTCGTCGTTGGTAACGGTCAAATCCCATCCGTTCGTCGACGAAGTGGAGTTGGTAGTATAAATGGTGACAGTTATTAGTGCGTAGTCTTGGCTAAATGTTACATCTAGATTTGACCGGCTTATTGTCGTGGTGAGGCTTCCTCCAGAAGAGATAAATCCATAGTCGTTGGATGTTGCCCAGTTCGTTGAGACGTCGGACGCAGTTGAGGTCGTGCTGTCAGATACGTCGTGACTGTGTGACGGATGGGTTACATCGTGACTGTGTGACGGGTGGGTTACATCTACTGTGTGGCTGTGAGGCTCATTCCTGACATAACCTCTGAACTCATCTCTCGACAGATTAAGCTCCAATTTGTTCACAGCTACAGCATCTTCAGGGACGTAGAACTGCGTTGTCAGTGGGTGGTCGTCATCCGCGTTATCGACAAAGTTCTGCGAGTCGATGTTCGTAGCTCCCTGCATGTTCGTGCTGGTCGTATCCGTATCTCTCTTTATG
>JAXINT010000004.1:0-4502 GCA_034190605.1 Asbonarchaeaceae archaeon (SeqCode)
TTCCAGGAGCCTGGTAACCGATAGGAAGTGGTACATCAACGGCCTGGAGATGCTTGCGGTAGGGATGGTCGCTGCAGCAGTCGCCTTCTCTGTAGGGAAGATTCTGAAGGGGTTGGCCTAGACTTGTTATAAATAGGTTAAGGTCGTACCGAGTTTTTCACAGCATATTTAATGTTTCGGGAAGGAGTTGCCGATATGGACTGGGAAGATGTCGCAATGAGGTTGCCGGAGGAATACAGGCATGAACTGCCTGAGGCGTATGAATTCGTCTACGATGATTTCGATGTCGGCGAATATGTCTCCGATCCTGAGGAGGTGACCGACGCCGACCTAAAGCCTATGGTTTTTATCGCTGGACCTTACTCCAGTCCTTATCCTGTCTACAACATGCGCAGGTCGATGGGCTGGTACGATGTTCTGGCTGAAAGCGATGTAGTGGCTCCGCACTGTCCACACTGGACAGGTTTCCAGGATCTTGTACTGCCCCAAGAATACGAGAACTGGCTGGAGCTGGACAAGCAGTTTGTACGCAGGAGTGACGCCATGCTGAGGCTTAAAGGAGACAGCAGTGGAGCTGACGGCGAGGTAGAACTGATGGAGGATTTGGAACGTCCCGTGTTCTACGAGGAGCCTTCTGACGGCGAGAAAGGATATACCGATCTGCTGGAGTGGGCGGTCGACTGGATCGACGAGAAGAACAGTTAGGTTTACTCTCTGTGCTGGGAAGGCAGTCCTGCAAACCTTTAAATATTATCAGGTATTACGATGTATTACGTGTTCTGATATGGGGAAGAAAGACAGAGAAGTTGAGGACATAAGGGGGAAGTTCCCGGATCCGGAGGACAGCAATGTGGTCTACAACCCCTCCGAGGAGGAACTGAGAAGGTTTTCCTCGGATCTGGAGCGCACCACTGAATACGGAAGCCCCTCCTATGTGAGCGACTACAGGTCCAGGGAGTCCGACAAGACCAGGAACTCTATAGACCACGGACTTTCGGATGAGAACCTCGAGAACATGGATATGGCGCTCGAGATAGCAGGTTCTCGTGAGATGGTATGTATAGATCGTAAGGTCGGCAGGGGCTCCGAGAACACATACGTGGGCAGATATTTTGTACCGAAAGAATATGCAAGGATAGCGCTCTCGCTCTCTAACCTGGTTGAAACTGCAGAGGGAGAGCCCGACTTCTACACCCTACAGCTCCCGGACTGGGAGAAGGGTACGGAGATAGATGTAGATGTCGAGACAGGTTCTACAGCTGTACTCGGCTCCGACTATACGGGAGAGGCAAAGAAGTCCTTCCTGAGGCTCTTCATGCGCAGGGCAAAGGAGAAAGGAGGCCTCGGACTCCATGCAGGATCCAAGAGGGTGATGATAGAGAAAGACGAGGGTATAGAAGAGGTCGGGCAGGTGTACATGGGTCTGAGCGGTACAGGCAAGACCACGCTTACAGGTCACGGCCTATGGCTGGAGGAGCCCGAGAATGCCGAGATGCTCCAGGACGATGTATGTGCACTGATGCCTGACGGATCTGTCCACGGCTCCGAGGGCAGAGGTATGTACATAAAGACTCTCGGACTTGATCCGGAGGAACAGCCTGAGCTCTATCGCGCTGCAACCAGCGGAGACGCGGTCCTGGAGAACGTGAAGGTCGGAAAAGATGGGGAGGTCGACTTCCACGATGACAGCATATCAAGGAACGGACGGGCAGCTGTACTCAGAGAGGATGTGGGTGCTGCTGACGACATAAACCTGGATTCTGTGGACCAGTTCTTCTTCATAACCCGGAATCCATTGATGCCTCCTGTATCAAAGCTGTCTTACGACCAGGCAGCGGTCGCCTTCATGCTTGGTGAATCCATAGAGTCGGGGGCAGGAGATCCTGATTCCATAGGAGAACCTGTAAGGGTTGTAGGTTTCAACCCCTTCATAATAGGGTCTGAGGGAGAGGAGGGGAACCGGTTCCCCGACCTAATGGAGGAGACCGATGCTGAGGCATACATGCTCAACACCGGAACCATTGGAGGTGATGACGGAAGAGACATAGGTGTCGGAGAGACCATCGAGATAATCCGGAACATCACCAGAGGAGATGTGGACTGGGAGGAGGACGAGAAGCTGGGCTTTTCTGTACCTGAGAGGATCGGAGATATGTATATAGAGGACCTTGACCCCAGGATACATGTCGACGACTTTGAGAGAAAGATAGAGGAGCTGAGAGAGGAAAGGGAGGAATACCTCAAGAACTTTGATGACCTGGACTCCTCTATAGTTGATGCCTGCTACTGAAGAGGACTGATAGATATAGAGCTGAGCTACAGCTACATCTAACCCGTTAAAGAGACTCTGCCGGGCAGATGGAGAGACCCGAAATGGGTCTTAGAACAGCTCTCCAAGCCCTTCTGCGGCTTCTTCTTCTGATCCTTCATCTTCTGCCTCTTCTTCTGATTCTTCTGCTTCCTCTTGTTCAGCTTCCTCTGCTTCTTCAGCAGAACTTCCTCCTGAAGATGGCTGTGCTGGAGCTGCTCCTCCTGCTACAGCCTTGTTCATAGCTTCTTCAATGTCAACTCCTTCTAGAGCTGCTACCAGAGATTTAACTCTGGCGGAATCTACTTCTAATCCTGCAGCTTCGAGGACGTTTTCCACATTTTCCTCGTTGACTTCTTTTCCTGCTGAGTGAAGCAGCAAAGCCGAATGTACATACTCCATGATTGATTCACCTCGTTATTTTTGATTTCCTAAACTATTCTTTATCTTCGTCCGAATCCTCAGATTCCTCTTCTGATCCTTCATTTCCTTCTTTCTCTTCCTCTGTTTCTTCGCCTTCCACTTCTCCTGTATCTTCTTCCTGCTGTCCTTCTCCTTCATCTGTGGTATCTTCCTCTTGTTCCTCTCCCGATTCTTCCTTGCTTTCATCTGCTGCCTCTTCCTCCTCTTCGTCTTCCTCAACTTCGACATCCTCAAGGTCTATTTCCGAGTCAACCGATCTTGCCTGTCCTGCAGCCTTTGAAAGTATATCCTCAACAACTTCTTTCTCCAAGATAGAGGCGTTTACAGCCAGGTTCTTAGCCTTTCTGATCTCTTCTACTAATACAGGCTCTGCAGTTTCCCTTGTTAGGTATCCTGCGTTTACAGCCAGGTTGAACGCTGCTGCAGCTGCGGACTCGAAGTCAGATCTGAAGCCATCCTCATCGATCTCTAATACATCCTTGTCAAGTATATCTCCATCCTCGTGCACAAGTTTTAGATCCAGACCGACTTCTAGCGGTTCCATCCCTAGCTGATTGAGTATGTCAGCCACTTCTTCTGTTATTTCTTCGCCTTCCTCTACAGCCGTTCCTGGCTCTGTAACTTCTATTGAACCACCTTCTACAGAAGTCTGGGCTCCGAGTTTCTGAAGCTTTCCTATCATAGGTCCTGGACCTATTCCTGTATCTCCTTCCTCTATCACAATATCATTAGGAGCTATCTCTCCACCTGATGCCGGTGCAGAACTTTTCTTCTCCTGAATAAGCTTGTAGAGGGTGAAAGGATTGTCGTCTGAAAATATAAATGCAGGCTGTATCGCCTTGGCTTCCTTCAGTTCTCCAATATTCTCTTTATCTGACTTGTCCAGAGCTATCCACATCAGGGACTTCCTGGACATCACGAGGTCTGCCTTGTCTCCAATATCCTTCTTTATCTGCTGTAGCTGCTTTGCTGGCAGGCCGTGCATGTCCAGTATACCAACTACATTGCTACGGTCTATCCTATCCTTAAAGTCCTCAACCAGCTTTTCTTTCTGTTCTCTGGACAGCTTCATGTTTTATCACCTTTTACTTTGCTTCTATCGCAGGACCCATTGTAAGTTTAATGTACACGTCCTTCAGGTTGTGCTCTCCCTTGGGCATGTTGTCCTTTATGAGGTTCAGTATGGCCTCTGCGTTCTCTGCAACCTGATCCGGATCCATTTCTTCGTCCCCTATCTTGCATTTAACAGAGGGGCTCTCACCGACCTTTATCGATACGCTTCTCTTCAGGTTCTCTATTCTGTCGCTTGGATCAGATCCTGGAGGCATAGGCTTTGGCATCTTGTTCCTGGGCCCCAGTACAGGTCCGAGCTGCTTTCCTATATCTGGCATGAGAGGAGCCTCAGCGATGAAGAAGTCCATCTCGTCAGCCAGGTTCTTGGCCTCTGACTTGTCGTCAAACAGCTCCTCCAGCTCATCCGAGTCTATCTTTTTATCAGCGTTATCAGCGTTCTTGACCAGTGTATCTCCTATAACTGCTACCTTGTTATCAGAAGCCTGGTATGGAAGTGTCAGATCTTCTGAGAACCTGTTCTCTGGCTGGTCCAGTTCAACATTCTTGAGATTGACTACAAGATCAACTGACTGGACGAAGTTCCTCTCTTTAGCCTCTTCACTAGCCTTTCTTACTGCTTCTTCAAGCTCCATTACTTGTCACCTCCCAACTCTTCGTCGTATTCGCCTTCATCTATAAGTTTCTGAACCTTAGCCTG
>JAXINT010000004.1:4602-25560 GCA_034190605.1 Asbonarchaeaceae archaeon (SeqCode)
TATCAGCTCCCAACTCTTCGTCGTATTCGCCTTCATCTATAAGTTTCTGAACCTTAGCCTGAATCCTTCCAGCCTGAAGTTCACTCAGGTTCCACTCTCGCCTTCGGCTCGAGTCCGAACCTAAATTATTGTTTTTTATCCTCATCAGCTATCAGCTCCCAACTCTTCGTCGTATTCGCCTTCATCTATAAGTTTCTGAACCTTGTCCGCATCTTTACCATCGACAGTTATCCCTGCCGACATGCAGCTTCCAAGCACTTCCTTTACAGCTCCTCTCAAGTCTCTTGCAACCAGGTCCTTCCTCTTCATATTTGCAACTGCCTTTATATCCTCAAAGTCCAGGTCAGCCACCTTGTTCTTGTTAGGTTCGCCTGAACCTGATTCTATACCTGCCTTGTCCTTTATAAGTGCTGCCACAGGAGGAGTACCTACTTCCACCTCAAATTCTCCGGTATCCTCGTCTACTATAACATCTACCGGGATCTCCATTCCCTCGAAGTCCTTGGTCTTCTCGTTGATCTCGCTTACCACTTTCCCAATGTTGACCGGTGTAGGACCTAGCTGCGGTCCTAGAGGCGGACCTGCTGAGGCATTACCTGCCTCCACCAACGAACTTATAGTCTTCTGCGACATTATTTCTCACTCCTCTTTCTCAATAGCTCGACTGAAAGCGTCACGGGAATTGGTACCGCTGCCTCCAGCAGTTTTATGGTTGCCTCCTGGTTTGAGTCGTCTATCCTCTCAATTTCAGCCCGCTCTCCCTTGTATGGGCCGCCGATAACCTCGACCTTGTCTCCTTCCTCTAGCTTGATCTCCTGAGGCTCGTCCGATAGGAACTCCTCGAGATCCTCTATATCGGCTTCCTTCTCTATAGTCCCTTTTACATGCCTTACTCCATCGATAAGATCCTCTATATCGGTTTCCTCTCCTTCTATGAATAGATATCCTTTCAGATCCTCCGGATAAAATATAGCCTTTATCTCGAAAGGATCATTGTCCATACGCGCCTCTATCGAACTTAACACGGTTTTTTCTCTTCCCCTTGTCGTCCGGACTGCTTTAAGTACCATTTTTTTCACCTTTTCAATCTACTGCTCTCCGCTCTCAAGAGGGCAACAGTGTAACTCCAAGCATATATATCAGGAAGCCTATAAGCCCTATCAACAGTATTCCTATGCCTGTGACCTTTGCAGACATCATGAACTCATCCCTGTCAGGCTTCTGGGTTATCCGTAGTACCCTGACATACTTCTTGAGCTTGGACTTGACTGTGTTCCATATACCCATTTTCCAACCTCTTTCAGAGCGCTCTGGTTTTTAAAGCCTCATAAATTAGAGAGAATCAGCTCTGACACTTTTTGAAAGCGCCTTTGACTGACCTCTCCTGTCACATCTGTGACAGTTCATACGAGGCTGGGACATGGTTAAGGTGCAACATTTTTAAAGGTGACTCCGGAGTGAGTGGTACATGTCAGAACCCGAGTATTTTGAGGAACTGGATGAAAGCTCTCCTTCCATTCATGTGTTTGACCCATATGAACATGGAGGTATTTTTTACTGGGTTGGCTGGTACAGTGAGGGCCCTGAAATACAGGACCTCATACGGTTCTGTGACGAGCAGTTCAATAACTCCTATGGAGCGCATATTTCATACGATCCTGAAGAATTAGAGGAAGGAGGGTACAAGGAGGTTAAGCATCCGTATCGTATAGCCAGGCTCATGGCTGAGAACACTGAACCGCTTCTAATGGAGGTAATCGGAATCGAACCAGTTTTTGAGACAGCTTTTTGGAGAAAGCATGGTGCGAACAGAGGTATTTCAGGGTTTAAAATTCTACGAGAAGCCCTTAAGGAAGAGCATCTGGAGCATATCGAAGAACTCTACCGAGAGACCACTGACAGCGAGATAGCTGAAGAGAACCTGGAGGAACTAAGAGAGATGGTACTTTAATAATCTGGATCAAGAGATCCAGAATTTCAGCTTTTTTTAAGAGGGCTAATTGGCTGTAGATAAAAAAGAAAGTCAGCCAGGAATTGGCCCGGGAGTGAAGTATCCTGCCTGAATCTACTCCCAGTCCAGCGACCCGCCTGACTGGTACTCGGTGACCTTGGTCTCGAAGAAGTTCTTCTCCTTGTCCAGGTCTGCCTGCTGGCTCATCCATGGGAACGGGTTGTCTGTGCCGTAGACCTCTGGCAGGTTGATGCGCTTCAGCCTTCTGTCCGCCATGTATTCCACGTAGTTGGCGAACTGGTCCGGTCTCAACCCAAGGATTCCGTTGGGGCAGGCATCGAAAGCATATTCTTTCTCAAGCTCTACTGACTCCTTTATCAGTTCAACTATCTCCTGCTGGAACTCCTCCGTCCAGACCTCAGGGTTCTCCTTGACTATGGTGTTTATAAGATCGGCGCCAAACCCTACATGAAGAGACTCGTCCCTCATCACGTACTCGAACTGCTGACCTATACCAACCATTTTGTCCCGTCTCTTTAGAGACAGCATCATTGCAAAGCCCGCATAGAAGAAGATGCCTTCCATGATTATGTAGAACCCTACAATATCCCTTAGAAAGTCCTGAACATCCTCTGTGGTCTCTATCTCGAAGTCCTTGTCGAAGATAGAAGTGGTGAGATCCACTACAAAGTCGTCCTTCTTCTTTATGGATGGAATGGTGTTGTACATGTTGTAGATCTCGTCAGGATCCTCTCCAAGAGTGTCGCAACAGTAGATAAACATGTCGGTGTGTATAGCTTCTTCAAAAGCCTGTCTTAAGAGGTACTGTCTTGCTTCTGGATTCCTGACATGCTCGTAGATCGCAAGTACAATGTTGTTAGCTGTTAAGGACTCTGCAGTAGAGAAGAACCCCATGTTCCACCTGACAACTCTTCTCTCATCCTCTGTCAGCTCGTCCTCGGAGTTCCACTGCTGTACATCGTCCTGCATAGGGATCTCTTCCGGTGTCCAGTTGTTTGCCACTCCCTTCTTGTAGTAGCTTCTTGCCCAGTCATAGGTTATGGGCAGTATCTTGTTGGGATCGGTCTCCTGTTGGCTGTCAAGTATTCCCATTACTGACACGCCTCACAGGTAGGATCTTCAACCTTTGAAAGCTGGTCGGGAGTTGTCTCCGAGGTCTCGTCATCAGTTTCATTGCTGTCCGCCTCTTCCTTGTGTTCTCTGGTCTGGCTGTATCCGTGCTCGTCCTGATCCACGGTAGTCTTCTCCGCCTGGCTTGCTCCTAGAGTCCTGAGGTAATAGGTGGTCTTCAGACCAAGTCTCCAGGCGTGTAGGTAGATCTCTGACAGCTGCTTGCCTGATGTTCCTCCGAAGAAGATGTTCAGGGACTGGCTCTGATCGATCCACTTTCCTCTCTCGGCTGCAAGCCTTACTATGTGTTGCGGATCGATCTCAAAGGCAGTCTTGTGTTTCTCCTTTATTTCGTCAGGGATTTCATCTATCTCCTGTATGCTTCCATCGTAGAACTTGATCTTCTCCCTTATGTCCTCGTTCCATAGACCTCTCTCCTTCAGATCCTCCACGAGGTACTCGTTAACTATTGTGAAGTCCCCGCTCATGTTTGACTTGACATACATGTTCTTGTACGGAGGCTCTATAGATGGGAAGGAACCAACTATGGTGGAGATGGTTGCTGTAGGAGCTATTGCCATGGTGTTGGAGTTCCTCATTCCGTGCTCCTGGACGTGTTCTCTCACTCTATCCCAGTTAAGCCTTTCTTCCCTCTTTATGGGAATTTCTACACCTCTTTCCTCCTCAAGCTTGTCCATGGTGTCCAGCGGGAACATGTCTCTGTCCCACTTTGATCCTTCAAAGGAAGGATAGGAGCCTCTCTCCTTTGCAAGCTTGGAGGATCCCAGTATGGCGTTGTAGGAGACATACTCCATGAGCTTGTCGGACAGCTCTATTGCCTCCTCTGAGTCCATACGGGTTCCGAGTTGGAACAGCGCATCCTGGAATCCCATCACTCCGAGACCTACCGGTCTATGCCTCATGTTGGAGTTCTCGGCCTCGGGAGTTGGATAGAAGTTTAGATCGATCACGTTGTCCAGCATCCTCATTGCAGTCTCCACGGTCTCCTCAATCTTATCTTCCTGGATCTCTCCGCCCTCCACATGTTTTGCAAGATTGACTGATCCAAGGTTGCAAACCGCTGTCTCGTCCGCAGAGGTGTTCAGAGTTATCTCTGTACAGAGGTTTGAGCTGTGAACAGTTCCTGCATGGTCCTGCGGAGACCTTACATTGCAGGGGTCCTTGAAGGTTATCCATGGATGCCCTGTCTCGAACAGCCTTGTCAGCATGGTCTTCCAAAGCTTCCTTGCAGGCATCTGCCGGTACTGCTCCATCTCACCTTTCTCAGCCTTCTCCTCGTATTCCTTGTACTTCTCCTCGAACTCCTTTCCATAGATGTGGTGGAGCTCCGATACCTCCTGAGGAGAGAAGAGAGTCCACTTTCCATCGTTCATAACTCTCTTCATGAACAGGTCAGGGATCCAGTTTGAAGTGTCCATGTCGTGCGTCCTCCTTCTCTCGTCCCCGGTGTTTCTCCTGAGGTCAAGGAAGTCCTCTATATCCAGGTGCCAGGTCTCTAGATAGGCGCATGCAGCACCTCGCCTCTTTCCGCTCCGGTTTATTGCAGCAGTTACATCGTTGCTTATCTTCAGGAAGGGAATTGGACCTGTGCTTTCGATATTTGTGCTTTTTATAAGCGCTCCTTGAGCTCTCAAGTTGGTCCAGTCGTTCCCAAGACCTCCGGACCACTTTGATAGCTTGGCGTGGTCCTGGTAGCTCTTGAATATGTGGTCCAGGTCGTCCTCCACGGTTGTAAGGTAACAGGATGATAGCTGCGGATGGGATGTTCCTGAGTGGAACAGTGTAGGTGTGGAGGGCACAAACCTCAGGTTTGACATCATCTCGTAGAACTCTATAGCTCTTTCGGTAGGCTGGTCCTCCTCAAGTGCAAGACCCATTGCAACTCTCATCCAGAAGATCTGAGGCAGCTCTATTCTCTCGTCCCTTATCTTGAGAAGGTATCGCTCGTAGAGAGTCTTGATCCCCATGTACTCGAACTTTTCGTCTCTACCAGGTTCTATAGCCTCTGCAAGCCTGTCTATGTCAAACTTCTCAGCCATCCTTTCGTCAAGCCTTTCCTTATCTACACCTCTCCTTATGGCCTCTCTGAACGTCTTCTTGTAGTTAGCAGCCAGACCTCCTTCCGAGAGAGACCTTCCTATAACTTCCTTGTACAGCTTCTGCCTGAACAGGTTTGCACTTACCTTGCTGTACACCGGGTCCTTCTCTATGTATGAGGTCGTGGCAAATATGAGCGCCTCCTCAATATCCGCCGTGGGTATGCCGTCATAAACGTTTTTCTTAACTTCTTCCACGAGATGGTCTATAGCTTCCTCCGTAACTATATCCTCATGACCCTTTGCCGCTATCTCTATACTATTTCTGATCTTCTCCTCTTGGAAAGGTACTTTTTCACCGTTTCTCTTGATTACTGTGAGTTTTTCGTCCCGGCCTCCCGGGTTTTCTCTCCGATCCTGAATAGAAACTGTTTTCTGTTGCATGTATTTTAGAGGTATATCCACCTTTAAAAGTATTTCGGGGGCAAACACAACATGTAGACATTTATGTACCGTCCAACCACAACATGTAGTGGTTAAGCGGTATAGCTCCTGAAAGAAGTATTGGGGATGGACTGCAAACAGAGGTGTCTAGAAATCCCCTTGATCTTCGCCATTAGGGGAGAGAATACTAGACGAACTCGATACCTAGTTCCTTCTCGATCTCCTTCGTGTACTCTTCCTTGTAGGTCTGCTCAGGTCCGAAGATCTGAGGGCTCTGAACTCCAGTTACAATAATCATGGACCTTAGAGAGTCTCCAAGCTCCTTCAGTACCTGGGCACCCCAGATAACCTTTGCAGAATCATCCAGCTTGCCCGATACAGTATTTACTACCGACTGGGCTTCCTTGAGGCTCAGGTCTGAACCTCCTGAGACATTTATAAGAGCTCCTGAACCTCCTTCTATATCTACATCCAGTAGAGGGTTACTCAATGCTTTCTTTACCGCCTCATCTGCTCTGGACTCTGTATCTGACTGGCCCATGCCGATCATTGCGATTCCTCCTTCACCCATAACTGCTCTTATATCTGCAAAGTCCAGGTTGACAAGTCCGGGCTTTGTAACAAGCTCTGTGACTCCTCTTACAGCGTTTACAAGTATCTCGTCTGCGATCTTGAATGCGGTGTTAAGTGATACATCTGGAACTATCTCCAGAAGCTTGTCGTTAGGTATTACGATTAACGTGTCTACTACAGATTCCAGCTCCTGCAGACCTCTCCTCGCGTTCTCTTCTCTCTGCTTACCTTCCATCCTGAAAGGAAGTGTAACTATTCCTACTGTGAGAGCGCCTTCTTTCTTTCCTATCTCTGCAATAACTGGAGCGGATCCTGTTCCGGTTCCTCCTCCAAGTCCGCAGGTTACAAAAACCATGTCTGATCCCTGGAGCTTGTCCTTTAGCTGTCCCTTGTCCTCCTTTGCGGATTCCTTTCCTACGGAAGGATCTGCTCCTGCTCCAAGGCCGCTTGTTAGCTCTTTACCTATTAGAACTTTCTCGTCTGCATCTGCATATAGAAGGTCCTGCGCATCTGTATTGACTGCTATAGTCTCTGCACCGGCTATTCCCACCTGTACAAGCCTTGATATTGTGTTGTTGCCGGCGCCTCCAGTTCCTACTACTTTTATATCAGCTTTCCTCTGCTCTATAAGCTGCCTTAACTCCTCATCGACTTCGTGTTCTCCTGTTTTTTCTGTTGGGTATTCTTCTTCTGCACCTTCTTCCTTAGCCTCTTGTACCATGTCTTCCATCGGTTATCTCCTCTTGTGTGGTTTTTTGTGAAAAGACGTTCCTCTCCTAATGGATGGTTTCAGATAAAGATATTTAAAGGTTTTCTGGGTTTTCCGGTCGTCCCGGACAGCCATAAACCCTCTCTCGACCTACCGCCTAATTCCTGTATCACTCTTCTTTATCTTCCTAATCCTCTCCAGCACTTAGAGAAGCCTTTTCAACCTTTTCAAGCTTCTCAAGCTCCTCTTCCATCCGTTCTGTCAGTTCTTCAGGCAGTTCTCCTGCATCTACCTTTACATTCCCTTCTTCTTCGTCTATATCTATATCTGCATCTCCCAGCCCGTGGAATTCCAGGACGGCTTTTACCTGTTCCTCCATGTCCTCTATCTTGTCCAGGACCTCTACAGTGTACTCCAGATCCCTTCCTGCAAGCGGGTGGTTGAAGTCAACCTTGACTCTTCCTGAAGATGCTGATAGTATCTTTCCCTGCTTTCCATCGATCTCCACCGGCATTCCTCTGTGGGGTCTTACCTCGTGCTCCTCGAACTCTCTTCTTGATATAGTCTCTATCTTGTCCGACTCTCTTGAGCCAAATGCATCCTCCTTAGGTATCTCGAAGCTCTCTTTTTCACCCACGTCGAGATCTTTGATCTTATCCTCAAGCGATTCAAGTATGTATCCTTCTCCCAGAACTATCTTTACAGGCTTTAACTCTCTGTCCTCCTGGTCTATGCCTTCTTCCTCTGCTACTTCCTGGTCCGTGAGGTCAAATATCTCTCCGGAACTCTGGATTCGCCCTATATAGTTGACCTTTATTACATCTCTATCTTCAAGCGGCATTTTCCTGACCCGAACTTTCCATGCAAATCCTTTTATAACTGTCGTTCACTTCTGTTGTTGAACTACAATGGGAATGTTTGACCGAATTTTTGCGGACAAGGAATGGCGCGATGACCTTGATAACGAGGTCGTAAGAAAGCTGGACAAGCTTTTGAAGCGAATAGAACCTTTTAAGGAAGCATACGAAGGCTCTAAATACAAGGCCATAGCCCAGCTATGGGTTGCGCTTGCGGAAGTATACATCCAGGTAGATAAAATGAACAGAAGGCTGTTCCACATCGAGAGACTTCTATCCGACGAAGAGACACAGCGAGAGATGGAAGACCTTGATCTTGCCGAGGATCTCAAGGAGTACTGAATAGCTATCTCTCTTTCTTCTCTTCATCTCCTGATTTCATAACCCTACCGGTATCCCTTACATAGTTAGCAAGCTTCTCATATGTTGCATGGCTCGACAGGGTCTCTGTATCCCCTACCATGACCAGCTTCTTCCGCGCCCTTGTAATAGCTACATTCAACCTCCTTAGATCCTCCAGAAAGCCTATAACTCCGTCACTGTTTGACCTTACAAAGGAGAGGACAATAACTTCTTTCTCCCTGCCCTGAAAGCCATCAACCGTCTTAACCTCTAGGCCTTCTACATCCAGCTTCTGCTTGATCAGGTCCACTTGATCGTCGTATGGAGAGATCACTCCTATATCTTCGGCTTTCACTCCAAGTTCTATTAATCTCTCTACAATTCTTTCGACCAGTTCTGCTTCTCCAGGGTTCTCCTTTGATGTAGAATCCTTTCTACTCCTCTCCCTCATGGTTCCTCCGGTATCGACAAATACGACAGGATTCTCTGGAGCTACTGCCATTTCCGCCAGGTCTTCCCCGTCTACCGATATATCCAGTGTGTGGTCTGCCACAGACTCATCCGCCTTTAGATCTCCGTGGTAGAACTCGTCGTCCGAGAACTGCATGATATCTGTGTTCATCCTGTACTGAGTGTCAAGCATCTCCTTTATCGCCGATCCATGAAGGGTGACGAGGCGTTCGAACAGAGTCTCCTCCAGTCCTTTCGCCATGGCCTCCTGGTTGAGAATTGTAGGAGGAAGCTGTCTGTGGTCTCCCGCCATCACGGCCTTGTCGGCATGATCCATGGCTATAAGACATGACGGCTCCGTTGCCTGTGTCGCTTCATCTATCATGACTACATCAAAGTTCCTTCCTTCCATAAGTTCGGAACCTGCAGTAGAATTAGTTGTACATACCACGTCGGCGCTATCAATTATCTCATCAACCGCCTCATCTTCCAGCTCTTCAGCCTGTTCTATAAGATCCCCTATCTGATCCTGAAGCTCCAGCCACTTCGCCATTGACTTGATCTTGTCCGGAGGAATCCCTCTGGAGCCCTTTCCATCCTCTGCAAGTCCTTTTATAGCCTCATCGCTTAGACCTCTCCTCCATCTACCACTTGGATAGGTATGTTTCTCCTGCTCGTCATCCAGTCTATATGCCTTCTCTCTCAGCTCCTGCGCTTTCCTGTACTTTTCCTTTTTCTCCACGATAAAGTCCAGTGTATGTTCTCTAAGGCTCTCAGTAACCCTTGCAGGATGTCCAACCCTTACGGCGTTTCTTCCTCTTTCATTAAGAAAGTCAACAAGATTGTCCACTGCCACGTTGGAATCTGCGGTTGCCAGGACCTTCATGCCCTGGTCTATATGCTGTTCCACTGCCTCTATAAGCGTGGTGGTCTTCCCTGTACCTGGAGGTCCGTGTATGAGGAAGATCTCTTCAGCCTCTAGAGATCTCCTCACAGCCCTTTTCTGTGACTCGTTCAGTTTATCGTTGTTAACCTCTAGGTCCTCCTTACCTTTTCCGAAATCAGGCTCTCTTTCACCTACAAGGATGTCTCTGAGTCTTTTCTTTCCTCCCTTAACTTCTTCAAAACTTTCCAGCGCATCCAGCATCCTCTGGAAGGTGATATCGTTCACGTATAGATCCACTCTAAGCCCTTTGCCGTACACAAAGCCGTGGGGTTTTTCATCAAACGCTACCGATATGGAATAGTTTGTCTTCTCTATAACTGTGCCCGTAGGATTGTCAGGGTTTGCAGGCTGGTTCTTGGACACCATGATCAGGTCTCCTACAGTTATCTCGGTGTCTGGAAGATCTCCGTCTCGTCCACTGCGCGTGAACTTGATTATGTGGCTTCCGCCCAGTCCCTTACCCTGGTCTTTTCCTTTCATGCGAAGAACTGCGCGTCCTTTCTTCTCTCTTTCCCTGCCTGACAGGTTTTCTATCTCACTTCTATGGCGCTCCATCTCCTCCTCTCTTTCAAGCTCCACCAGGTATTCAAAGTGCGCCCTGTAGTCCCTGTAGTCCGCGAAGTCTTTCATAACTGACCACTTCAGACCTTTCTAGAAAAAGGTTTTTCAAGATTTTGGGTCGTTCCGGATAGTTGTCCTGGATAGCCCCAGCCATGGAGCTAGATGCAGTTTAGGAGGGTATTTTAAATCTTCGATATCAAATAGTGAAGCCGATATATATGGCTGAAGACAAAAACCATGAGGATGGCTGGAAGGAATACATGACCTTTTCCGGTGTTGCTGATTATTTCACTGGGTATAGAATGGTCAGGGATCTGAACGACATACTGTACGAGAAAAAGGAAGGATACAGGCCTGAGGAAACTACAAGCCTGGATTGGAGGTCGTGCAGCAGTTTTGGAGTTACTGCTGTCGAGCTTTTTGCGTCTATCCAGGATCCATCCCATGCTGGTGATTATGTATTCTGGACCGAGACCGCGCTCAGACCGATCCTAAGAGCTTCATTCCATGCCGTGGATGCGTACCTCGAACCTTATCTAGAGGACAACCTAACCGAATCTATTGAAGATTTAGAAGAGGAGTTTAGAGATAGAGAATAAATTCTTTGTGCCTGGTTCCCTAATTTCTAAGGCGTTATTCCAGTATTATAGCAGGCCTTCCAGGCATTGCCCTTGAGGCCTTCTCATGGTCTGATTTCGCCTCTAACACTACATTTACCTCGGAGCCGAACTTGTTCCCTATAAATCTTTCTGCACCCTCCAGAATCCTGTGTTCCTTCTCGGCCTTCAAGACCTGTGCCGGAAGCTCTCCTGGATTCTGCTTGTAGTCCTGCACCATGTCCGAGATGTCCTGCATGTGCTTCCTGAGTTCTTCTTTTGAGGAGAGCTGGTCCATCAAACTTCCGATGTCTATCTCTCCGTTCTCCTCGAAGTATTCCTGGGTCTCCCTTACAGCCTTGCGCTTCCAGCTCTCTGCAACCACCATCCTGATCTCTGAAAAACTATCAACCATTCCTTTGATATCCTTGATATCCTCTATAGTATCTTTCACGAGCTCTTCTCCGAACTCTACCTCAGGATCTACCAGCTCTTCATTGTACTCGGGCCATTTTGCCTGAGATACAAATCCCTCTTTTCCGATCTTCTCCCATAGCTCCTCGCATATGTGTGGCACGAACGGAGCCATCATCTTTATCTGAGCCTCCAGAACATCGTTCACGACTGCCCTGTTCAGATCTTCCGACCTCTGCCTGTACCACTTCAGCACATTGTTCAGTTCGAAGAACGCCTGTATAGAGGCTTTCCTTGTCTGGAAGTCTTCAAGCGCCTCACCAGCACTTTTTATAATATTTTGCAGCCTTGAAACCACGTATCTATCCAGTTGATTTCTATCTCGATCTACTCCAGACCCATATAGCTCCAGAGTTCTCTCGTAGAAGTTCCTCAGTTTGTTCTGGTATTCCTTGACTTCTTCCTCCCTCCAGTCAAAGTCCTGCCATGGTTCGCAGCTGGAGAACATGAAGAACCTTACGGTATCGGCTCCATAATCCTCAATTGCCTTCTCCGCAAGTATAACATGTCCCTTGGAGCTGCTCATCTTCTTGCCTTCCAGAAGACCCATTCCCCATGTGGCAATCCCTCCAGGCCAGTGCTGCCTGTCAAACAGCGCTGCGTGGTGGAACATGAAGAAGGTCAAGTGGTTCTGGATAAGTTCGTTTGCAGAGGTCCTCCAGTCCAGGGGATACCAGTATTCAAAGTTTTCTCTCACTTGCTTGAGCTTATCCACGGGGACATCTGTCTCCTCTGAAACCTCTTTAACCGGTCCTTTACCTCTAAATACATAGTCGAAGAACTCCTTGGTAAGCTGTTCAGGTCTAAGATCTTCTATCTCGTGTTTTATGGTGTAGAAAGCCATGTATATCGTGGAATCTGACAGAGGTTCTACCACAAACTTCTCATCGAACGGAAGCTTAGTTCCCAATCCGTAGTTCCTTATGCAGGGCCAGTTCTCAAGCCAGTTTATTGTATGGTTGTAGTCCTCGCGTGTTCCTTCAGGAATTGTCTCTAGGTTGCTAAGAGCCGCATCTGCCTTATCCTTCCAGCCAGAGTCGCCATACTTTAGGAACCAGGTCTCCGCCTGTGCAACCACAACTTTTCCTCCACAACGGCATACAACCTCTGCAGAAAAGTCCCACATCGTCCCAAACTTGCCCTGGTTTGAATAAAGCTCCTCCAATCTTTCCTTGACCTCGTTTATCCTTTCCCCTGCAAACTCCTGGCAGTTACTCTTCAAAATACCTGTATGGTGCTCCTTCTTGTATATTTCCTCGGTAGCCTCTTCAAGCTTCTCCTCATCGTCCTGGCTCTCTACACCTTTCTCCTTACATATCTCTTCTGCAGGGTGCTCTCCAAAACCTTCGACATTTATTATAGAGACGGGCTCGATATCCTTAACTTCTTCTGGGTCTATTCCGTACTTTTCAAGCATCTCTTGATCTTCTTTCAGATCTTTAAGTGATATCCAGTCGTAAGGCGCATGTGCAGGTACTGACATTACCACTCCGGTTGCAGAACCGGTGTCAACAAATTTTGCTGGAAGGAGCATTATCTCGTCTCCCGTTACAGGGTTGGTTACATTGTATCCAACCAGATCTTTTCCTTTGAACTCTTCTACGACATCGACACCTCTGTCCTGATACTCGAGCTTCTCAACCGCTTACTTTGAGACAATCCATTTTTCTCCGTCTACTTCAGCCTCTACATACATTCCGTGAGGGTTTACAAGCGCATGTGTGGCTCCGTAAACAGTCTCTGGCCTCAATGTAGCCATGGGGAAGAACTTCTCTCCCTTCCTGAACTTGACCAAGGTGTACTCCTGCTTTTCCACATCTTCGCCTTCCAGGAGATCGTGCGTGGTTACGGGGTTTTCTTCATCCATGCAGAACTTTGTAGGGTGCTTTCCCTTCTCCAGCAGCTCTTTCTCACGCAGGGTTCTGTACTGCCACTGGATGAACTTGTTGTAATGAGGGTCGTCTGTCGTGAATTCTCTCCTCCAGTCCACTGAAAATCCAAGTCTCTTCATGTTGCTCCTGTAGTCTCTGATAAAATGCTCTGCATAGTCAATAGGGGTCTTCATGCCCTCCAGTTCCTCTTCAGACACATTATACACGTTCTTTAGGACATCCAGCTGTTTCTCCTCCCCGTTCTTCAACCGGTTCACAGCCCCTATAATAGGTGTTCCGGTGACGTGCCAGGCCATTGGAAACAGCACGTTCTTTCCTTTCATTCTCTGGAACCGCGCAAACACGTCAGGCAGTGTATAGGTCCCTACATGGCCTAGGTGCATCCCTCCTGAAGGATAAGGGTAGGCAACGGTTATGTAGAATTTTTCTCTATCGTCAGGATCTGACTGGAAGATCTTCTCTTCCTCCCAGCGCTTCTGCCACTTCTCCTCTATCTCTTGCTGTTTCTCCTCAATACTCATTTTCAACAGCAACTCTTTATGAACCAAATTTTAATTAAGCTTGGCTTTAGCGAGTATTATAACAGTGTTATATACGTAGCAAAAAAGACCCTCAAACTTTTTATTTCTTCCATACAATTCCAACACAGGAATATGGTTTCTCTAAAGATACAGCCGGCTGTAAAGGAGTTTGTGATAGAAGAATATGGAGAACAAGGCCTTAAAGTCCTAAATAAGGCAGTAGAGAAAATGGATTCTATGATGAGGTGGAAGGATTCACCATCGGAGGTTTCTAAGATGATGGATGGAAGTTTCCAGGTTAAAGGGGCTAACATCCTTAAGAAGTACGTGAACGGATCACAGCAAGCCTGGAGGATGGCAATAAAACGTATATCTGAAGAGGTCTACGCAGTTGAGATGTTTGCATCGAAGAAAGATGAAGACTTGCTGCTACGAAAGCTCCAGAAAAAGTTCTAGAGCTCTACAGAGGTATTAGTAGTATCCAAATCTGTCTCTTCAGGGTCCAAGAGTTTTTCTGGATCTTCAGTTCTATTATTAAGTGCTTCTTCCATATTTTCCCCTACTATAAACTTCCGGAACTTGTTAAAATACTCTTCGGCTAGTTTTGCCTCTTCCTTATACCGCTGAAGCTTCTCAAAGTATTCCTGGGTTATAACTACCTTATCTCTGCGCCTTTCAATTATTTTGGGCATAGGTATCTCCTATGAGCCATAGAATGCGGCTGACTTTTTAAATATTTTGTCATCGATTTAAATTAGGATTCTGTATGGGCTAAAGTTAAGCTTGGCCGGGCAGTACCGCACCCAGACTTCCTCATTTTAAGGTGACAAAACCGCAAACTTATTAAAGCTTTTAGGATAAAGACAGAGATAGATATAGATGACCCGGCTTATCTGTGTATCTTCTGGAAAGGGAGGGGTTGGAAAGACAACTGTAACCAGCAACCTGGGATCTGCTCTAGCAGACTTCGGTATAGACGCAGTAGTTGTGGATGCAAACCTTACAAATCCTAACCTGGGCTTCCACCTAGGAATCCCGCTATATCCGACAACTCTACACGATGTTCTAAGAGGAGAGGCGCATATAACTGAAGCGACATACATACACGGTTCAGGTCTGAGAGTTGTACCTGCAGGACTCTCTGTAGACGATCTTAGGAACACTTCTCCAGACAGGATGGAAGAAGTCCTCATGGAGGCGGTTGGAGAGCCAGAGATAGTGCTTATAGACTCTGCTGCAGGTCTTGGACAGGAGTCCATAAACTCGATAGAGCTTGCGGATGAACTTCTAACTGTTACCAACCCGAACCTTCCGGCAGTCACTGACGCACTAAAGACAGTTAATATTGCTGAGGACGCTGGAACACATGTTCTTGGAACAGTCCTTAACAGGGTGAAGGGCAAGAGTCACGAGTTAAGCCTTGAAGAGGTCGAGGACATGATAGGACATCCGGTCGTTGCCGAGATGCCTGAACACGATGATGTCGAAAGAGCTACTTCTGAAAAGACAACCATAACCGGTCAGAGTCCTAACCACCATGTTTCGCAGAAGTTCAGGGCGCTTGCAGCTGATATCGCGGGCATAGACTACGAACCCCGAAAGAACCTTTTTGACAGGGTAATGGACCTGTTCCGATGATTCTGTGGCTTCTTTTTGGCAGCATGCATGCTAGGATCAGGGATTCCCACTCAGTTTGTTAATCTTGTTAACTCAAATTGGTGTGTTCTACATCTATGCCTCAATCCTTGAAAGATCCAGCTCAAAGCCGGATACAGGCATCTCTATACCTAGCTCGTTCAGAATCCTTGGATGGACCTCTCCAATATGTCCAACGGATTCTCCGTCCACAATGATCTCTGCGCACCTTCCATCTATAAATCCAGGTATTTCGGTTTCTTTAATCTCTTTCTCGATGCCCAGTGCTTCTAAAACTCCTTCAACCTCCTCTCTAAGACTGTTTAGGTTAACATCCTTTCCAGAACATACTGCTGAGAGGTGTTTGTCAGTTCTCGCCTTCTGAGGCTTGGACCTATCTTTTAAAACCACGTCTGCAGTCTCGAAGACCTTCTGAGGGTAACGGTTATGCGTGTTTCTGGCCAGAGTTTCAAGCAGCTGAGGCATTAGTATATCTCTACATACAGTGTAATTCTCCGATACAGGGTTATCTATCTCAACAAGGTCTGAATCCCGGCCAAAAAGATCAATTAAAGTCTCCTTGTTCGATAGAGTTGGGTTCATGATCTCCTGATACCCTAGTCCTGTCATGACCTCTCTAACAAGGTGCATGAATCGCTCCACAGGATCTTCCTCTCCTATAGTTGATATATTAGGTAGCTCCGGCTCTATATTGTTGTATCCAAACCCTATAGCTATGTCTTCAGCAATGTCAACCTCGTGAAGTATGTCCGCCCTGTATGGAGGTATAACTGCCTCTATGTCCTCTCCTATCTCTATAACTCCGTAGCCCATCTTCTCCAGGTATTCTGTGGCCTTATCCTTGTCGAGGTCTATACCTGTTATACTTCGCATCTCTTCCAGGTCTACATGAATTTCTCTCGTTGAAAATTCTGGTGTCAGGAAGTTTCCTTCAGGATCAGCCATCTCTACCTTCTGTATCTCTCCTTCTCTTTCAGCCAGAGAGGTAACGATCACGTTCAGGGCAAATTTTACAGACTCCAGGTCAGTCCCTGTAACATCTATAAAGAGGTCTTCCGAATCTTCAGACACTTCTGTAATCTTTCCATTTATTATAGGTGGGAAGCTCAGGACCTTTCCGGCTGAGTCCACAATTAGAGGCCATTCATCCGCGTCTGAAATTATGTCTCCGTATTCCCTTCCTTTCTCGTGCTCCTCCAGTATCTCCTCAAGGTTCATCTCCTCCTGCTTCTCCAGAGGTACAAAGCTGAATTCGGATGGTTTAACCGCCTGATAGGTGCAGGGGAACTCTATGCCCTCCATGTCGTGTACTCCTATAGATACTCTCTCCCTGTTTCTTCCGAATGTTCCGTGTATCTTCTCCTGGAGCTGTATAAGGGATTCAAATGCTTCTTTATCCATCTCAATGTCTTTAACAACTGCTGTGACCACGTGAGGTCTTACAGGTACTTTTTCGACCTTTACCTTGTGGCCGGACTCCCCAATGTTGTACTTTTTCAGCCCTGGTTCTATATCCAGGTAGCTCTTCAGATTTCTTGCGATCCCTTCTACCGAAAGTAGATCTATACGGTCCGAGGTAGTCTCAACTTCAACTCTGTCTCCGTCTATCTCCTCTACTTCGACCTTCACCCTTGTCAAATTCTGCTCCAGCTCTTCCTCGTCCATAGACTCTCCTACGAGCTGTTCCAGGTCTTTCTTGCTGAATTCTATTGTCGGCATTCTATGATCACCTCTAAAGCCTTACAGCAGGTGCTTTCCTCAGGTAATCCAGGTCCTGAGGGAACACCAGCTCCCTTATGTCGTCCTTATCAAGTTTTAGCATGGCAAGCCTGTCGATACCCATCCCCCATGCAATAACAGGCTCATCTACTCCTAGAGGATTTCTTACTTCTGGCCTGAAGAGGCCTGCACCTCCGAGCTCCATCCATCCTATCTCCGGATGGTAGGCATCCAGCTCTACAGATGGCTCCGTAAAGGGGAAGTAGTTTGGTCTGAAACGTATCTTCTCCGCCCCACCTATCTCTTTCCCAAAGACCTCAAGGTATCCGAAGAGATCTTTGAGGGAAAGTTCAGGCGCTTTTACAATACCTTCGGCCTGGTAGAACTCCACAAAATGTGTCTGGTCGATCTCATCGTATCTGAAGTTTCTATCGATTGAGAATACCTTTGCAGGAGACTCCAGACCTTTTGCAAGATACCTTATAGTTGTAGCGGTGGTCTGACTTCTTAACATCAGGTTTGAGGCTTTTTCCTTGCTCCAGTTATATTCCCAGCCCCTTGAATCTATATTTCCTCCCTTCTCGTGCATCTCTCTGACTCTTTCAACTATCTCATCGTGTGCAAGATCTCCATGAGAGGGGTTTTTCAGCTCGAACTTGTCGTGTATCTCTCTTGCAGGGTGGTCCTGCGCCTGGAAGAGGACATCAAAGTTCCAGAACTCCATCTCAACCAGGCTAGTTTTAGCCTCTCTAAAACCCATTGAAAGAAGTTTCTTCCTTACCTCGTCCAGATACTGCCTATATGGCTGTTTCTTTCCGGGTCTCCTAACTTCTACGTCTGCCTCTACATTGTATTCTCTGAAATTCTTACCCTTCCAGTTTCCATCTCTTATTAGATCGGGTGTAAGCTGGTTTATCTCTTCAGATACTTCTTCGATATCTTCTGCTTCATCCCTGCCCCTGTCTGTTGCCTCCAGTTTGCGGCTGACTAGCTCGTCCTCCTCTAAAAGTCCTCTGTCAATCAGTTTCTTTACCTTATCTTCTTTCTCTGGGCTCTTCCCTCCGGAAACGTACTTAAGCACTTCTTCAGATTCGAATCCTTCCTCCAGCTTGTTCTCCCCTCTGTCAGTTATCGATAGCTTCTTACCTCCTTCCCCGGCCTGTATCTCTATCCAGCCGTTCTTCTTGCATTTCCCTATGGCAATGTTAAGAGCATCCAGTTCGGTCTTTAGCTCCTTCATCGACCTAGAGCCTTCCTCAAGCCGTTCCAGCAGCTTCTTTTCTGGAAGTCCTTTCTTTACAACCTCCTGGCCTGTATCGGTAAGACTGTAGCTCTTTGAATGCTTCTCATATAGCTTTACCAGCCCTTTCTCCTCCAGCCACTGCGCAGGCCTTAGAACGTTCTCTATACCCAGTTCGCTCTCTAACTCCTCTAGATCTACCTTTCCCTTCTTCTCGGCAAGCTTCTTCAGAAGCCTCCTCGACTGCGGGTGAAGTTCCATGTTTATTTCCTGTCTGTATGGTTGAGGCTTAAACATTTTAACTTTTAGGTGAGAAGTCCCCCTCCTCACGGAACGAACGTGGAGTTAGGTTGAGGATGAATCGCCCGAACCTATAAAAAAGTTGTCGAGTAAACTACCTTATGGAGTACGACTTGGATAGTTCATCACACTCAGTTTACAGCCTGAACTACCACCTGATACTGGTAGTAAAGTATAGGCGTGAAATCTTTGACAATGAGGAGATAGTGGATGAACTGAAGAGTCGAACCAAAAATATTTCTGGGAACTATGGTGTGGAAATCACTAATCAAGAAGTAGACGAAGACCATATCCACATCCTGTTTTCCTCAAAACCTACAACTGATTTGGTCAAGTTCATCAACGCACTGAAAACAGGGACAAGCAAGGCAATCAGACACCGCTTCGACATCACTGATAAATTGTGGAAGGGTGTTTTCTGGAGCGACAGCTACTGTTTGATAACCACGGGCGAAGTAACACTTGACCAACTCAAGGAATATGTCGAAAACCAAGGTGAAGGCGATGAATAGGAGCTATAAGTATCGTCTCTATCCTTCAGAACAGGACAAGGAAGAACTGGAAAAACATCTTGACCTGTGCCGACAAGTCTACAACCACTTTCTTGAAGAACTGAATGAAGCAGATGCGATACCTTCTCGCTACCAACTACAGAAGCAACTACTAGAACTCAAACAGAACTGGGAGGAACTTCAAAGTGTTCACAGCAAAGTCCTGCAAATGGTACTAAAACAACTGTACGACAATCTGAAATCTCTTTCCGAACAGAAAAAGAACGGGTACAAAGTTGGAAAACTGCGGTACAAAGGAGAAGGATGGTACAAGACTATCGAATACAATAAGTCAGGGTTCAAGCTGGAAAAGATAACAGGCTTGAACGACTCAAGCTCTCCAAGATAGGAGAAGTACCGATTAGACTCCACCGAGAAATCGAGGGAGAGGTCAAGGGCGTAATTCTGAAGCGTGATAGTGCTGGTGACTGGTACGCTATCTTCCAGTCAGAACAAGAAGCATCTGGAACAGATACTACTGAACCAGAAAATGTTGAAGCTGTAGGTATTGACCTCGGTATCCAGAAATTCATAGTCGATTCAGATGGTAACAGAGTAGAGCATCCGAAGAATGTAGAGAAAGCCGAGGAACGATTGAAGAAAGAGCAGAGAAACCTTTCGAGAAAAGAGAAAGATAGTAACAACTACGAGAAACAACGGAAGCGAGTAGCCAAGCTACACAAGAGAGTGAAGAATAGGTGTCTGGACTTCCTCCACAAGCTCTCCAACGCCTATGTACGAAACTACGACAAAATAGTATTAGAAGACCTGAACATCAGCGAGATGGTTCAGGGAGAAATGAATAGTAAAAATACGGTTGATTCCCGTTGGAGAACATTCATCCAGTTACTTCTGTATAAGGCTGAAAGTGCCAATACAGAGGTTACACTGGTAGACCCAAAGAACACCAGTAAAGAATGTTCCCAGTGCGGAGTCAAGACAGACAAAAAACTATGGCAGCGAGAATATAGTTGCCCGAGCTGCGGCTACACCACAGATAGGGACTATAATGCTGCTCAGAATATTTTAGGCAAGGGACTTGCCGAAGTCACGCCTGCGGAGACTGCAACCTCTACGGACAACAAAGACCAGAACGAAGTGTTCTGTGATGTGTCTGCAAGTTGCGTCATCGAAACAGGAAGCCCCTTCCACCTCGAAGCGTAAGCGGAGAGATGGTAGTGGGTAGTTCACACAGTTCGGCGACTCATTGACTTCTCAGAAAGTCAGCCTTTTTTAAAGTTCATTACAAAAAACAGTATATAGGTGAGTAGAATGCCTGTAACTGTTGGTGAGGCAGAAAAACAGATACTCCATCAGATGGTTGAGACCGGGCTGTTTGAGTCCGAGGATGAGGTGGTGAGAGCCTCTATATTGAAGTATGCGTCAGATATGGGGCTTTTTGACAGAGGAAGCCTTTGGAGGAAGATTAAGAATCACAAGAAACGAGACATAAGTCCGGATGAGCTTAAGGAAGAGTTGGAGAGGCTGGAAGATGAAATCTAGGTGTTTTATTGATACTAACGTTTTCATTTACGCTTTCGAATTTCCGGAGTCCAATTGTGCTAAAATACTTGATCTGCTGAACCAGAATGAGGTAGAGGGAGTCATCTCGGAGAGAGTTCTGACAGAGGTGATGCATTACTTTAAGAAGAACTACCACAAGGATTTAGCCTCTCTTGTCCGGCTATATGTGTTGGAGGCCTGCATACTGGTGCCTAGTACAGAGGTTAAAGAGGAGATGGAAAACTGGAGTGGCGAGATAAAGGACAAGGACATGGAACAGTTATCTGTGGTAAAATCTAAAGGCATAAAATATCTGGTGGCTTATGATAGGGACTTTGCTCCTTTTGAGGAGTATTATACTCCTAAAGAGTTCGTTAAAAAGCTAGGTCTTTCTGCGTTTGAATCGCAGTACTGAGGCGGTAAAGTTCACCGGCATTGGGACAAAAGTCTTAAATCATTCTTTGAGTATGATAACGTAAGCTCTC
>JAXINT010000042.1:0-25085 GCA_034190605.1 Asbonarchaeaceae archaeon (SeqCode)
GTACAGTACGAGGAAGAGGCAAAGATATACAGGAAATTCTTGAGAAATTCCGCTAATGAGGATGAGATACATGAAGAGCCTCACACCTTAGAACTGGCATCAATGTTTTCTGTAGCCACACGGCTAGAAGAGCCCTCTAAGCTAAGTCTCCTAGAGAAGGTGAAGGCATATAACGAAGACCTAGACCTGGAACATAGTGACATAACAAAACTAAAAGAGGAGGGAGAGAAAAAATCAGAATACGGCGAAGGAATGAAAGGAATTACGACACGGTATATTGAAGACCAGTTAGCCAACGCCGTCCAGGATATAAAGAAACAAGGAGAAAAATCTCTAAACCCACTTAAGATGCTAGACTTCCTAGAACACAACCTAGAAGAGAATGCAAGCATTGATCCTGAAGAACACGAGGAATTGAAGGACTTGATCTCCGAGATAAGAGAGCAAGAGTATAAGCCTAGAGCTAAGAAAGATGTTATAAGTGCAATGGCCTTCCAAGAAGATGAACTAGAGAAGGAAGCAGAGAAGTACTTCAAGGAAGTAGTTGCATATGTTAGAGGAAACGATGACGAAGTCAACGAGAGACACATGAGAGAAATAGAAGAGCAGATAGGTATAAGAGAAGACAACAAAGACGACTTCAGAAGAGAAAAAGGAACCTGGGCCCTAGGGAAAATAGGTGAAGGCAAAGATATAGATCCTTTGGAAAACCCCAAAATAAGGGAGGCAGTAACTAAAAGGAGTTTTGAGAACAAGAAGGACCATATTGACCTCACAGCGCTAGTTAGAGACAGTAAAGAGCTCGATGAGGGCCTTGAAAGCACCACTATAGATAACTTGAAGTCAATGGGTTACTCCAAGAAAGGAGCTATGGATGTATTGAGTTTTGTAGGAACCGAGGAAGAGAGCGTGGAAGGTCTCAAAGAGGCATTTAAGAGGTGATAAGCGGGAGAGCTTTTGCCTCCACACACTCTCAACAAAAAAGCTGTTTCTAAAAGGCGATAGCTTATGGAAAATCTAGAAGAATATATAGACCAGGCAAATGAAGAACTAGAATGTTACAGAGAAGGGCCAAAGTCATTAAGAGAGTATATGCAAGAAGTATCTGAGAACCCAAAAATAGCCTCACAAGCTGCAAAGTATATTGTTGAAGCTATAGAAAGTTTTGGAACCAGAGAAGTCATAGAAAGCGGAGAAAAGCTACAGAGGTACCGTTTCTTTGATGATCCTGCAAATGATGGGGAACACGCTATCCTCGGAAACACAGAAGAACTCAACAACCTAGTAGAAGATCTCCGAAATATGGCTGGAAAGAGAGGTAAGGAAGAAAAAATACTATGGATCAACGGCTCTACTTCGACAGGAAAATCAGAGGTTAAGCGCTGTTTCATAAATGGGTTAAAGGCTTATTCTAAGACAGAAGAGGGAAGACGTTATACACATGGGTTCAACGATGGAGTTGAGAATATAAATAAGATCGGAATAGGTAAAGACAACGAGGCAAAGAGCGGTTCATGGCAGTATAGCCCAATAAACGATGATCCGCTTAAGCTACTGCCTGAAGAGACTCGTAAAGAATTCATAAGTAAAATTAATGAAGATTTAGGAGACAGCATCAAAATAGACATTGAAGGCCAACTTGATCCTTTCAGTAGACATTATTATGAGAAATTGGAGGAGGAATACCTCTCAGGAAATATGGATGAGGAAGGCCTATTTGAATATCTTATATCCGAGAATAACGTTAGAATAAAAAGATATCTTATGGATGTGGGGCAAGGCATAGGAGTACTCCATTCCGAGGACGAAGGAAATGCCTCGCAAAAGCTAGTGGGTAACTGGATGAGAAGTATGATAAAATCCCTAAACTCGAAAGGCGAAAAAGATGCTAGAGCACACAGCTATAATGGAATAGTTGCACAGGGCCATAGAGGACTTACGATAATAGAAGACGCCTCTCAACATCGTCAACTGGTAAGACATCTCCTAAATGTTCCGGAGGAGAAAAAGGTTAAATTAGATAGAGGAACGTTCATGGACGTAGATACGGTTCTCCTGATGATTTCCAATCCCGATATGGAGGCATTTCTTGAACAAAAAGAAGATATGGGCAACGCGGATCCACTAAGACATCTTAGGAGAAGGCTAAAAAAGCACGACCTAAAATACTTGACAAACTACAGTACAGAGACTAACCTCATCAGAAGGTCTTTGACAAACAACAAAGAGGTGTGGAATGTTGAAAACCGAGAAGAACTGGATAAAAAGATAAGAGCGCCTTTAAAGATAGATTCTTTGCAGGAAGGAGAACATAAGGAGAAAGAACTAGCTCCGCACAGCCTAGAGGCTGCTGCAATCTATGAAGTTATAACTCGTATTAAAAACGGTATGAAAATCATGGACGACTCTATCACAGATCTGGTTAATGATGATGGTGTCGACCTAATTGACAAGGCCTTGCTGTATGATAAAGGCGAGATAGAAAAACAGGGTCGTATATTGAAGATAGACCAATTTGAGAAACCTTCGGAAAGCGAAGGTAAAACAGGTATACCTGTAACCTATACAAAAGACCGGATAGCAGAGCTGGTTGAAAAAGATACAGATAGAAAATGGGATAACGTAATCCTTCCTCAAGACATATTAGAACAAATGGCGGAAGGATTAGAGAAAGCGCCTATTTTCTCTGAGAGAGAAATTAAGAAGTACCGAGAACTCAAAGACCTAGCCTTGAACTACATTGAGGAGAGACAGGAAGAAGATGTACTTAATGCTATCATGAAGGGAGAGGAGGTAGATGAGGAAGTTATTGAGAAATACGTGAAGCATGTATATGCCAATCAGCTAGATACGAATAAAGCTGGTGGAGAAAAGATAAATCCTAAACCAGAATTTATGAAAGAATTCGAGATCGATGTACTCAGGAAATTCGATGAAGACAGCTATAAAGGTAAAATACCTACTGAAGAAGTTGAAGAATTCCGTAAAGAAGATATATTCCACAAAGCGGTTGAGCAAGTGGAGGAGATGCAGAAAGAACAAAAGAACGCTAGTATCAATGATATAAATCACTCCGAAATACCAGCGCTAGAAAGCATATTAGGGAAGCACTCACTTAAAGACGTCAAGAAAACATATCCCGGATTCAAGCCTCACGACTGGGAAAAACCTATTCCCGGTACACACACCGAAGAGGTTAAAGAAAAAACTATAGAAAATCTGCAAAAACACCAGGACTACAGTGAGGAATCCGCGAGGGCTGTTGCGGAAAAAGTAGTTCTAGAAAACTGGAACAATTGAGGTGAACTGATTTGAAAAGCGACAGGATGAGGAAAGACGTGAAGAGCTTTAAGGAAGTTGGAGAGAATCGTAGAGAAGACTTAAAGGAATTTATAAAGGAAAAAGACCTTTCTGACATGCATCCTAGTAAGGATATAAAAATTCCTATAAAAGAACTTGATTTGCCTGTATTTGATTACAGCCTACCAGACCAGGGTAGAGTGGGTAAAGGAGAAGGCGAGGCTCCAGAACCCGGTGACATTGATCCTGATGCTTTGCCGGAAGAAGAAGGAGATGAATCCTCAGCTGGTAACGAAGAAGGAGAGGAAAAAGAAGGCGAACATTATTATGAAATGACCACTGAAGAAGCAGCAGAGATCTTAAGAGAAGAGATAGACCTGGATCTAGAAGATAAGGGTAAGGAGGTTGTTGAAGAGAAAGAAGGAAAGTGGACTGATGTAGCTAGGAAAGGCTCTGAATCCAATCTGGATATGGATAGAACATTCGAAGAAGCTATAGTTGAGTTTATGTCAAGGTATCACGATGAAAACTTTATGAAAGAGGCTCTGAAGGTTGAAGATAAGAACTACAGAGATGTATTTGATTATCTTTTAAAGGAGAAGAAAGCTAATATATCGGAGAAAAAGCTTAGGGTATTGCAGGAAAGAATTGACAATGAAGAACTTGACAAATACAGTAGCTTTGAAGAACTGGAGGAAAACGTGGAATATCGGCCTGTTCAGCAAGCGGTTCCTAAAGCCAAGATACCTATAAAAGACGAACACAAGAGATACCGCCAGCCCGAGATCATAGAAGAAGAGCGAAACAATGTTGTAGTGGTCCACATACTTGACAAGTCCGGGTCTATGGGAGATAGGCAGAGAGATCTAGTGGAAAGAACCTTCAAGACACTTGATGTACTTATAAACGATGCTTACGAATTTGTCAAAATGTTATACATAACTCATGATGCCGATGCCACTCTTGAAGATAGTGCTGAGGAATTCTACAACAAAAAAAGTTCGGGAGGTACAAAAATATCCTCGGGATATAAAAAGGCTAAGGAAGTTCTAGATAGTAGGTTTCCTTGGAACAAGTGGAATCGGTATATCTTTGGAGCAGGAGATGGAGACAACTGGAGTGAACAAGACACGGATAAGGTTATAGATCTTATGAATACGACTCCTGCAAACCTCCACGGCTATGTGCAGGTCCAATCCGCCTACGGCTCTGGAGAATTCGGCAAGGACTTGGAACTTTTCAAAGATAACGGTCTTCTGGAGAACGATACTGGTATAGCCTATGTTGATAACAAGGAAGATATACTGCCCGGAGTTAAGGAGATATTGGAAGCAGAAGGTGAGACCACCCATGCTTAAAGAGGATAAACAGAGATTAGAAGAAGAAGCCAAGAAGGTTAGAGGATTCCCTGAAGAAGCTGAAGACATTGCAAGAAGATTTGGACTTGATCCGCACGACATAAACTACTGGATAGTTGACTACGATACTATGAACGAACTTGCAGCCTATCAGGGATTTCCAAGACGATATCATCACTGGCGATGGGGTAAGGAATATGATAAGCAACAGAAGAAAAGTCAACATTTGGGACATCGGATTTTCGAGCTGGTTGTAAACAATGATCCTGATCAAGCATACCTCCAGGAATCAAACAGCATATCCGACCAAAAGCTTGTTGTATCCCATGTAAAAGGTCATTCAGATTTCTTTAAGAACAACCAATGGTACGACCTTTTTGGAGATGAGATTGAACCTGCCGCAATGTTGGGAAGACATGCTGAAAGAGTTGACGAATACATAAGAGATGTAGATATACTCAGAGAGGATATTGAAAAGTTCATAGACGCAGTACTTACAGTAGAAGATCTTATAAACCAACACAAACCTCCTAGATCTGCTCTAGATAGAGAAAAAGATGAAAGCGATAGTGAGACAGAGAATATCAGAGAGGTTATAGAGGAATCTGATCTAGATGAGTCGGTTAAAGATTCTGTATTTAACGAAGAATTCTACGAGAAGCTTAAAGATGAAACGGAGGAAAATAATTCCGAAGAACCTTGGGAAGATGTGCTAGCCTTTATACAGGAGTATGGAAAGACCTATAACGAGGAAGATGGGAGAGCCGAAGAGATGAAAGAGTGGCAAAAGGACATTCTAGACATGTTAAGGAAGGAAGCATACTACTTTGCACCACAAAGGATGACTAAAATCATGAACGAAGGATGGGCCACTTACTGGCACTCTAAATTAATGGCATCGGCAGGTATGGCGGACATAGAAGAGATAATTGATTATTCAAGGACAATGGCGAACGTTATAGATGATAAGGGTCAAGAATTTAATCCTTATACTCTTGGACTGCAACTATGGCGATATATTGAAAATAAGCAGAACCGTAGGGAGGTTATAGAGAAACTATTACAGGTGAAAGATCCTGATACCGGCTTAGATGTTAACAGTGACAATTTCTACGATATAGTGGACTTTAAGGAAGTTGAGAGGTATCTCCAACCTAATGAAAAACTGTTAAAAGCAGGTTTTAACAACTTAGAAGATCTAGAAGAGCTTCCCGAAAGCCATGTGGACAGAAACAACCTTGAGAAGGCTAAGTACCTCAGAGAAATATTAAACGATAGAGAAATTATATCTGATGCTGCAGAAAGAACTCTAGAAGCTCTGGAAGATCTTGAGGAAGCCTCAATTCAGGAGAATGTTTATGATAAACTAGGAGACCTGTTTGACGAAGAAATATTAGATTCTATAGCTGAAAATCTTGTCAAAGTATATCTAGAATCAGAAGAAGAGTTCGAGACAGAACATCCTTTTGAAAAATACAAGGAGAACGATATATTTGGAGAGTTGATGTACGGCCAAGCCCCGACAGGTATGAGCGAAGTTATAGACAGCTACACTGATAGTGAAGAATATTCCTTGAAGCGGCTGATAGAAAAATCTGTAGAAGAAGTTCTAGATGTTGACCGATATCCATGGAAGCTATTAACCTTTGAAGGGCTAGCTGAGAAACATTATTCATTAACTCAACCTGAAAACTCTGGATTCATAGAAAGCATAACACGTAAAGAGCTTGAGGAGATAGAAAGATGGAATGTTGAGAACCAATCAAAATACAGTAGTATAGAAGAGGCTCTAGACGATGTGGATAAGACAAAAGGATGGAAAAAGATGCGTGAGGAGATGAAGAACAAGAACGACGTAAGATTTGTTGACGAATATGTAACTCAGGAATTTGTGGAGGAGAATAACTACTACACCACAGAACATATACCTACAGAAGAAGGCTACATGCCTCTAGTAACTAGTGTTGATGCTGAAGAAGTCAAGAAAAAACTCATATTTCAGCTCACTAACTTCGGCAAACCCACTATAAAGGCTCATGACTATAATTACAACAATCAAGGCGGACTTTTGCTAGCATATCATTATAATGGAGTGGAACTAGATGAAGGACAGGCTATGAAAGTCATGGAAAGAGTGCACGACCAACTATGGGGTAGAGATGTTTACCTAAAGACTATTAGAAAGAAATGGGACAAGGAAGAAACCTCAGAGCTTTTTGCTGAGAAAAATCTACAGGACCACCTTGACGAAGAAATGGACTGGGAAGGAAGAATACCTAAACCTGAAGAGGAAGGAGTTCTACTCAAGTATGATGGCGAGAACTTCTATCAAGAAAAGCTGTCTGACGAGGAGGTAGAAGAACTAAAAGCGGATATGACCGATTATAACACTATTCCTCAGGAATGGTGGGCCTCAGAATAGTAGTTTTCTACAAACTTTTTTAAACCTGGGAACATATAGATAAACATAAGTAAGAGGTAATTATGCTTTAGTTTACAAGCATTAAATATGTTAAACATGACGGTGATTAAGAATGAAGAATCAAGATTATGGTTTTGAAGAAATAAATCTCTCAGATATGGGTATAGAAGATGCCTACAGGCTTGAATGGCAGGAGGACAAGCCAGAAGAACTAATTAGATATCTTAAGGAAAACAACTTCAAACATCTAAAACAGGAAAATCCAACAAATTTAAGATATGTGCATAACGGAGATTTAAAAGCAGAGGCAAGGATTGAGGAGAACAAAGTGTCTTTCCAGGTATACAAGGAAATATATGATGGAGAAGATAAAGATTTAGAGACACTTCCTTTAGCTCTAAGAGGATTGATGGAAAAAAAGAGCGAGCTAGACCTAGATAGCTGGCTTAAAGATGAAGAAGAGCTACCTAATCTAACTTTGGACAAGATAAAGGATCTCACAAATGATTATAGTAAAGGTCTGCCTACTGGAGGCCATCCTAGGGACTACAGACTTTAGAATTTCTATAAAAACAGCCTTTCAACTATCTAAGATCCTAAAGCTATCAAAAACCTCTCTGTAAAAATTTGAAAAGGCGCACTTCTACTAGACTATGTAGAAGATACTGTCAAAGAGGCTATAACTGAGACGGTGTCTCCCAGAAATGTTGAACGCCTCTTTTCAATAGGGTCTGTCACATTCTTTAACTAGAAAAAAACCACACCTGTAAATATTTTAGCCCAAAACCTCAATTTAGAAAAATGCCAAGAAAACTCCACGACCTCCATGTACAGCCGGAAAGTCTCGAGGAGGAAGCGCTTGAAAGTCACGTACAAGTAGCTGGGGAGATTGGTACAGATGTTATAGCGCTCACACCTGTATATAAAGATTCAAAACACCTGGAAAGGTTGAAGAAGAACCTTCCAGATGATGAATATGGTTTAAAGGTATTTCCGGGCGCAAAGATAGAGGTTGAAGACGTTAAGGAAATGAAGGACCAGCTTTCAGCGGTTAGGGACAGGGTTCCTGTGGTCTGTGTTGCGGGTGGAGATCCTGAGATAAACCGTGCAGCTGCGGGCGACCCTAGAGTGGACTTCATCGCGCATCCTGGACTGGACAGGAAGGACTGCGGTATAGACCATGTTATTGCAAAGAAAGCGGCAGAAAATCAGGTTGCACTGGAGGTTAACTTCAGGCTGTTGCTGGAGAACTCCGGAAAGTATCGGATGTACCAGTTGAAGAAGATTGAGGAATATGTAATGTTCAACCAGAAGTTTGGAACTCCCCTGATCACAAATTCCGGGGCAAGAAAAACTGAGCAGCTCAGGAATCCAAGAGACATGTCCGCAGTTCTGCAGGGGCTTGGCCTAGCGAAGGGAGAGGTGCTTGAGACTGTAGACCAGGTCCCTGGAGAGATCCTGGAGAGATTTAGGGAGAGGAATAAAGAAGGATTTGTAAGACCTGGAGTTACAAGGGAGGTGGAAGGATGAGTCTCAAGAACCTGCCTCCATCGATGCAAGAGAAGACAAGATACCTGGTATTCAAGATCAGGTCAGAGCAAGAGGTTGGTCTAGGATCACTGGTGGACGCGGTATGGAAGGGAATCCTGGAGTTCATGGGAGAGCTGGAGGCTTCCAAGGCAGATCCGTGGATAATGAAGGAGCTCTTTGATAGGGAAAGACAGGTCGCAGGAGTGCGAGTGAACAAGGACTATGTGGCAGAGGTCAGGACAGCGCTGGCTCTTATCAAGAGTGTCAGGTCGGACGGGCAACCACGTTTACCTGTCCAGTTGTATGTGGTAGGAGTCTCGGGGAGTATGGAGAAAGCCAGAGAAGAATATATGGGTTAGGGCTGACATAGTGGAAGGATATACTGGCCACAAGTATCTATATTGGAAGCGTTAGATGGGGGTGGCAGAGCGTAAAGGGATTGATTTATAAATATTGCACATAAACCTCAAACAGGTTCTCGGAAATTAGACAAATATAGCAAAAAAGGTGTACATCAACCATGCAGCTAGGAAACCAGAACATGCAGTACGACCGCGCAAAAACTATTTTCAGCCCGGATGGAAGACTTTTCCAGGTTGAATATGCTAGAGAAGCCGTAAACAAGGGTTCAACAAGTCTTGGAATAGTTTATGAAGACGGAGTTCTGCTCGCAGCTACACGAAGCACTCCACAGCTACAGTCGCGCAACCCGGAAAAAGTATTCAAGGTAGACGATCACGCCGCAGTGTCCACTTCCGGACTGGTTGCGGACGGAAGAGTACTGGTTGACGAGGCAAGGAAGAGAGCGCAGCAGAACCAGATGACATACGGAGAGGAGATACCTATAAACGTACTTGCAAAGTTCCTTGCAGATGTAAAACAGAAGTTCACGCAGTACGGTGGTGTAAGGCCATTCGGACTTGCCATGCTGTCCGGAGGACTTACAGACGGCAATCCTGAGCTGTACCAGAGCGATCCTTCAGGAATACTTAAGGAGTGGCAGGCAGTGGCAATAGGAAGAGGATCACAGGAAGCCAGAAAGATCTTCCAGGAGGAATACGACGAGGACATGGACGAGGAGAGCGCAGTAAAGCTGGCAGTGAAGGTTCTCAAACAGGTCGAGGACAACATCGACATCGACAATATAGAAATGTGTCTCGTGGACCAGGAGGACAGCTACACCAGGCTAATGCCTGACGACCTCAGGGAACGGGACACGGACTTCTAAAAACTCTGAAGAACCGAAAGACTCTTTCTTAAAAATGGACTCATCAGAAGCTATAAAGGTACAGTACAAGAACAAGAACGATCTTGAGATACTTGTAAAGCCTGATGAGGCTTTAGCGTACAGGAACGGAGAGATAGATAGTTTTGAAAAAGTTCTGTTTGTTAGGGAGATATTCACAGATGCTGGGGCGGCAGAGAAGGCTGGGGCAGACACGATCAAGGACGAATTTGGCACAAAGAACGTTCTGGAGGCGGCAGAGAAGCTGTTCCAGAAGGGAAAGATGGAGCTTACCACAGAGCAGAAGAGCGAGATCAGGGAGGAGAAGAGGAAGAAGCTAGTAAACCTGATAGCCAGGAGAGCCATGAACCCCAAGACAGGAAACCCACATCCGCCAAAGAGGATAGAAAACGCTCTGGAAGAAGCAGGAGTACACGTGGACCCTATGAAGACCGCGGAGGAACAGTTCGAGGGAGCTGTTGATAAGATCAAGCCAAAGCTACCGATATCGCTAGAGGACAAGGAACTGGCTGTAAAGATTCCGAACAAGTATGCCGGGAAGTGCTATGGAAAGCTCAAGAACCTGGCAAATGTCGAAGACGAGGAGTGGGGAGACCAGGCATTCATGGCAAAGGTAACTCTTCCTGCAGGCGCAAAAGAGGAACTGGTAGAAGCTCTGAACAAAGTATGTCACGGAGACCTGGAGATCAAGGACCTGTAGAATTCCTGACCGGATTTTTATCAATATTTAAATACATAAACCTCAAATTTCTGAAATAGAAACAATGAGTTCGGCAAAAATAGTTGACATGGAACTGGAAGAGGCCAAAAAAATAGGTTTCAAAAGCAAAGAAGACTTTGTAAAGAGCGCAATAGAGACCTACTTGGCATCCAGAGATGACAAAAGACTAGAACTCGCTATAGCGCTATACGAGGACGGTAAAATCTCTATAGGGAAGGCAGTAGAGATTGCAGGAATAAATATAGAAGACTTTAAAGCAGAATTAGATAATAGAGGAGTTAAACGGCCAACCTTAGATGCAGAAAAGGGCAAAAATGCCGCTCTAAATCATATAGATCGCAAAAAGTGATATAAATTGCTAGTGATAGACACAGACTTTCTATCAGCTTTTCTGAAAGTCAAAGAAATAGAACTGGTTCTAGATTTCTTTAAAGAAGAAAAAGTATACATACCTGTAGCAGTACAGAAAGAGATAGCAGATACAGATCTCCTACCAGAGCTGAACAAAAAGGATCGAATAAAAGTCGTAGAGGTCAACGACATAGAGGTCGAAGGAGAAACAGACCTACTCGGAGCCGGGGAACTAGAATGCATGGCTCTATGTGATAAGGACGACCTACTCCTCATGAACGATAAGAAAGCCGGTGAAATCGCCGATAATAACAACATAAGCGTTACCAACATCCCAGGCTTTCTGCTAGCTCTTAAAAGCGAAGAATTCGTAGATAAAGAGCGTATTAAGGAGATTAAAAGGAAATTAGAGAGACGAGATTATTACAGCTTTTCAGAAAAAGTCGAAAAGGAACTTACATAAAGATTCGCTAATTCTGACCAGGAAGAGAGAACACGGAAAGGCAGCGCAAATCCCATAAGTCTATCTGCTCATTAGCTTTCCTCAGAAGAATTATTCCTAAAAAAAACTCTTCCGCGCCATCATAATTCTTAGACATATTAGAAGCATAGTTATCCAACTTCTAAGATACTGGAAGGTCGCGAGGAAAGCATATTTCAACATTCTGGAGCAAAAACTCCAAGAGAAGTGATCGAAGATGCATCATATCTGCATATTTCTGGAACCTGTGGAGGTGGAGGGATGGAAGAGATAGAGATACGGGCAGATCTGGAGGAGAGAAAGCTTCAGGTCGGAGAAGTAGAGATTGCGCTCTCAAACTACGACATAAAACATCTGAGACTGGTCTGGGAAAAAATGGATGGCTCAGATGTATCTAACAGTGGAGAGAGCTTTGGGAAAGAACCGGCCGAACGGGCTGTCGGAAATGTAGTGGAAGTCCAGATATCGTCTTTTATAAAATCTACCGGGAGAGATGTAAACCGGAAAAATATAGAAAAAGAGGTCAAAGAGGCTTTCAGTACGCACCTATACAGTCTTGCGGATCCGGACTGATCAAAGGGCCTTGTATTTAGCTAGGCTCTACCGGAAATAGCGGAAACTACCCCGTCCGCCTTTTAAATCAGATTCTATAAGCTTTGAGATATGCCAGTGCAGACCTCAATACCGTGGCTGGACAGAGACCTGAAGGAGGCAGGAAGCTGCTACATACGGTGCAGGAACAAAGCCCTGAGGCATAGGATCCTTGCAGAAACCGTGTCCTACAGCGCCCATAAGGGAGATACACTACTACTCAGCTTCACCAATCCCAGAAAAGGCTTCTGGAGCTTTGATTTCAACAGACTTCTCGGAAGGTGCAGAGCTATTTCAGATATGCCTAGGCTAAAGAAGAACCTGGACATACAGAGGATAGACAGCATGGGTAGACTGGAGGACAATAGCTGGAAAAATCTTTCTGAAAAGGATCATAGACTGGTTGTAGGAGACCGCATAACCCATCTAAAATCAGGAAACCTGGAGAAATACTCGGCACTTGATGTAACTGCAGAAAACCTTGAAAAACTGGAGGGCAAGAAACCGTTGATTATCCTGGACAAGAACCCCGTGTACCGTAAACTTGCGAAAAGCGTAGACACAGTTGTCCAGCTAGATAAAAGAGAAGACAAAATACTTAAAAGGACTAATAAGGGTCAAAAAAGCTTTGAAGAATATATAAAACCCGGAAGAAAACAGAGAACTCTTGCAGAGTACGCTAAAGTTACAAAATAGAGAGATAAGTTCTATTCCTCCTCCATGTGAACAACTCTCTGAGGGAAAGGTATCTCTATACCCTCCTCTCCCAACCTCTTGTATACTGATCTGTTAAGGTTATGTACAGCCTTAGGCTCTTTCTCGGGCGAACCCACCCAGCACAGCAGTTCATAGTTCAGAGCAGAGTCTCCAAAGTCTCTAAACCTTACTCTAGGCTCAGGGTCTGAGATAACAAGCTCCTCTTCCTCAGCAATATCAATTAGGATTTCCTCAAGACTATCAATGTCGGTGCCGTACGCCACGCCTATAGGAATCCGAACTCTCTTCTTGTCCTTGGGATCGGACTGGTTCTCTATCTTGGACGAGTTAAGCACGGAGTTTGGAACCGTGATAATCACGTCATCTCTAGTCCTCAAAGTGGTGCTCCTAACACCCACATCAACCACAGTACCGGATTCTCCGGAGTCAACCACTATATAGTCCCCGATCTCATATGTCTGATCGAAATAAAGAGCTATACCTCCAAAGAAGTTGGCTATAGTGTCTTTAGCAGCAAATCCTATCGCCACACCAGCAATACCTGCAGAAGCGAGTAGAGGAGTTATATCAATACTCCAGGACTTCAGGAGCGCAAAAACAGCAGCAAGGATAACCACAAACGTCCACAGGTTTTCAAAGATAGGGATAAGTCTGTGCTTGTACCTGGTCTTCTTTATCCGGGAGAAGAACCTCTTGCCCATTGTGATAAGCGCAGGAGTCCAGAAAACCGTTACAGCTGTAAGAAGAAGGGCTCTTATGTAAAAGAGCCATGTAGCGCTTATTTCAAGCAGTGTAAATGAGATGTAGATACCTAAAGCCCATATAGCCACGAAAAGAGGTTGATGCGCCTCCTCAAAGATTATGTCGTCCAGGTCAGTGGAAGTGCTGCCAAAGATAACTCTGCAGAACTTCAATACCACATATTCCAGGAGCCATGCAGCCATGAAAGTTGCAACTATCCCGAAAATGAACTGATATATCGGGTCAAACCCCGCAAAATAACTCAAGGCAGACTGGATCGAAAGCGCCATGGCATTAGAAATTAGAGTGGAGGAGGCATAAAAAACCATCGATGAATACCGCAGAGAGGGCGGAGTCTATCCGTATTTTTCCCGTACCTTGTCGTTGTTAAGCTCTATCAGCAGGTTCCTATACAGCACCCTCTCAGAATCGGAGACATTATGCGGATGAACTCGTCCAGGGGACCTAAAACGAGTATAGTTGTCTGTCTCCCTTTCTATCTCCATCTCATACTCCTCTGTAACTTCCTCAGGAATATCTATGTTAGGAGGTACAAAATGCGCCGCATCTGCTGTTGGCTTAAGTGTCAAGCTAGCCGCAGGACCTGTAGAAAACTGTTCTTCGGACACAGATAAGCGACCATATCCACTTAAAGGGAAGTCAACTACCGTTATTCCTTCTTCCGAAGGGCCGCATTCCCTCGCCCCCTCCTCTATATCATAATCAAGATTATCTGCATCCGAATCCAGATACTTCTTTACATCAGAGACCAGTGATAAATCTTCAATCCACTTCCTTAAATCCTCAACCGTGTTCTCTACAGCAGTATCCAGAACAGATAGCACTACCTCTGTGTCTATACCGTCCTCTAACAAAGATCTGTGAACAGGTGGATAAGGTCGCTTTAGGCCAAAACTATTTTCTCCTTCTCCTATCTTAAGAGGAAACCATTCTCTCTCAAGCATGTACTTTTCCACATCTACTTCTCCATCTGCCATAATTTTTAACTGCCCCCGAAACCTTAAATATCTACGGAGGGCGCTACTGGAAAGCCTATCCAATCTCCTCTTGGAGCTAAGCGCTGTTCAAGACCTTCCTTATATTCTTGAGGAACTTCTTTGCGTTCTCTACCGAATTCTCCGCAGGCTCCTTGTTCGCCTGTGAAAGAGTCTTATATGTGAACTGGCCTCTCTTCCACTTCTCCTCTTTAAAGATCTGCAGAAGCTCATCCGCCTTTACAACCAACTCCTCATAGATCTTCAACAGCTCTACATCCAGAACTCCGGAATCCACAAACTCCTCCTTGAACTTCTTGAAGGTCTTCCGATGTACATTCGGAGACTCCGTAGTTATCCCTTTCGACTTAAGTATCGCCTTCGATGCGAAGAATATCGAAAAATAAGAATGCGAGATCACAGAACTGTAGAACGTGGTATCTGAATCGACTTCAAACTCTTCCTTCAAATCCTCCTCTTCCGACACTCTTGAAAGTATCTGCGCCGTCTTCAGCTCGTTCTCAGCCCGGTCTATATAGAGCCTAACCCTGGAACCCATTATCTACCGCCTCCAAAACAACTTTATAAAACTGTTTTCCACCGGTAACCACCAGAAAGTTCCTCACCGTCTCCTTACCATAGTTCTCCTCATCATTTATAAGCATTTCAACCATTTGAGACCTTGTAAAAACGTAGGGATGTATCTCTGGGACTGACATCTCCGATTCAAACCTTATCTCTGCCATGATAGACTCCGGACTCCGATCCTCCCCGCATAGAACCACAATATCAAGGTCAGAATCCGCAGATTGTTCGCCTCGGGCATAGCTACCCGTCACAACAAGAGAATAAAAGGGAGTGTCAATCTCATCCATGACCCGTTTAAGCTCTTGGTGCGGTATATGCTCCATATTATGCGTCCGGTATTCAGCAACAAAACCCAGAACCGTGTTACTCCAGCTATTTCTTGCAGGACTGTACAGGATAACATTTCCTGCTTTCTCCTCTACAAGAATACCCTCAGAAACCGCTTCTTTCAGTGTAGAATGCACATAATTATCAGAAGACTTTCCGGAAATCTCCTTGACCTCGCCGAAGGTCAAACCTTTCCACGGCATTCTTGTAAACGGTTCCAGCACCTTGCTCTTTTCTTTGAGCAACATTTTAAGTCACTAATACATACCGGTTTTCCACTTTTATGGAAAGATAATTCCAAATTTATGGAAAAACTTTTTTAAAGATAACCACCTCTTGAAATCGGAAAGCGAGAGCTTCTAAACTAGAAAAAAGAAACAAAGGGCGCTACTGGAAAGTCCCTCTGATCTCCTTGAAGCGCTTCTGGACGTAGTTCCAGTTTATGTGGTCCATGAATCCCTGGACGAAATCAGACCGGTCGGGGCCGTAGTCATGGTAGTAGCTGTGCTCCCAGACATCCAGGGCTAGGATGGGGTGTGCTCCCCAGACGGCGCCATCGTTGTGGCGGTCGACGGTTACATTATGGAGCTGGTCTGTTCTAGGGATGTAGACAAGAAGCGCCCAGCCAGGGTTAGCCACGGCAGCGGACTTGAACTCCTTCTTCCAGCTCTCAAAGCTTCCGAAGTCCTCTTTGATTTTGTCCAGCAGATTTCCAGAAGGCTTGCCTCCGCCGTCAGGAGACATGTTGTTCCAGAAGATCTCGTGGAGTACTGTCCCACAGTAGTTGTGCGTGAAACTTCGTAGTATTGAGCCGGTGTTTGAGAAGTCTCCTTTATTCCTCTGTTCTTCGAGGTCCTCTTCGGCCTGGTTCCATCCGTCCACATAGCCCTGATGGTGGACGTCATGGTGCCATTTCATTACCTGTTTGGAGATAAATGGTTCAAGCGCATCATAGCTGTAGGGAAGATCAATAAGTGACTGCTTATCTGACATGGTTATTTCACCTTAAATCTTCCTTGAGAATCTCAACTTTAAAAACTTTGAGTTAAAACTTGGTTCCCATGCAGAAGGAGATAAGGGCCGAGATAGAGAATCCGGACAGTGTTGCTGAGAAGCTTATAGAGGAAGCAAAAGTACAAGAGCTGGATGTAGTTGAACAGGAGGACACGTACTTTGGCTCAATAGAGCTGTACGAGAAGCTGGACAGGTCTTTCCTTGTTAGAATCAGAGAGGAGGATAGCAGGACCATAATAAACTACAAGTCAGAGGTAGAAGAAGATATATGGGACGAACATGAGACAGTTATAGACAGTCCCGAGGAGACAAAGAAGACATTCAGAGGCATGGGCCTTGAACATGTTCTTGACGTAAAGAAGAAGAGAAGAAGTTTCAAGAAAGACGGTATGCGGATCCATATCGACTCGATAAAAAACTTGGGCCATTTCATAGAGGTCAAACTAGACCTGGAGAAAAATGAAAAAGAGGATGTTATGGAACTTCTTTCAAAGGCCGGTGTGGAGGAGGACAGCATTATAGATAAGGGATACGTGACAAAGCTCCTGGAGCGGCAAAACTCTAAATACGCTGAATGGTGTACAGCCTGATAGGTTTAAAGCGCCTCTTCAAACCAGTCGAGAGAAATATCAACAGCCCTCCTGTCTGCAGATGCTCCAAACCGGTGTCCCTCTCCCTCAAAAATCTCCAGTCTCTTCCTGCATTCCAGCCGGTCGTGGAACCTTCTGGAGCCTTCAGCAGGAACCAGATCATCCTCCGAACCATGCATAAGAAGGACAGGTATTGAAAGATCCTCTGCAGCTTCCTCTATACTGTATCTCTTTACATCAAGTATGAACTCCATGTACAACCTCTTCCCAGGGAGGTGTTCGTAAAAACCTCTATCTCTTATACCTTTCTCGATAGGTCTTAGAGAGTCATAGAAAGTTACAGGCGATCTCAGGGCAAGTGCGTCTATCCCTCCATCATGATCGCTAACTGCTTCATGGATGGCTACTAGGCCTCCAAAGCTGGAGCCATAGACCCCTATATTGTCCGAATCAACCGAATCCAGAACGGTCTGCAGGTCTCTTATCCTTGTGGTCAGGTTCATCTTCTCAAAGTTTCCTGAAGACTCTCCATTCCCTCTGAAATCAAATCTTACGGCATCAAACCCTCTATCCACTGCTTGTTTCGCTCTGCGACGGTATCCTGACTTGTCCGAACCTAGTCCATGGCAGAATACAACTGTTCCCCTAGCATCTTCGCCAGCGCTGTGGAAGACCGTGGATATGCCTCCTCCCTTCACATCAAGAAGTCTTTCTCGGGCCATGGAGAAAGATCAGGCCTCATCTTAAAAAAAGTTTAGTCAAGAACATGATTCTAGAGGATGATGAACAGTGAGGATAAAGAAGACATCAGAACAGGAGTTTTTCCAGGGACTTAACCAGAGAATTGCAGAGCTCGCAGAAAAGATAGAGGAGACCGCAGAGAAGATAAAGAACAATCCAGACTCCTCAACCTATCATCTAGACAACTTCTTCCACCCCATGAAGATTATGAGGAAGCTTCAAAAGATAAGAGACAAGGCAAAGGCGTTTAAAGAGAACGAGGAGGAAGAAGTCGTATACGTGAAAAAAGTTAGCGAAAAAGAGAAGCCGCGCTACTACTATCTCCCAAAGAGCCAGTTTGACCGGAGTCAGCTGTCAGACATAATCAGGCAGATGGAGAAGAAAGAGGACACGGAGCCCAACCTAGGTTATATCAGTTAAAAAGGTTTAATTCAACTCTCAGGCCTATGAGGCGAGATCTCGAATTTCATGCCGTCCTCCGCCGCTACCACATTTTCAAATACCTCCTTAGCCTCTTCCACCAGTAGTTCAGTGTTGGTGTCAAATCTCCTGGAAAAATGGGTTAAAACTAGCTTTCTTACCTCTGCTTTTTTTGCTACTTTTGCAGCCTCTCTTGCAGAGGTATGACCGTATCTTCCCTCTTCTAGTAGTTCTTGAGAAAACGTGGAGTCATGTACAAGCAGATCAGCGCCCTTGGATGCCTCTACAAGCTTATCCGTGTATTCTGTATCTCCAGTGTATACTATCTTGCGCCCAGGAACCTCCTCAACAACATCCTCGGGATCTATAGTTTTCCCGTCTATCTGAACCGACTCTCCTTCTTTCAGCTTCCCTATCTTTGGAGAAGGTCTCAGCCCCAGCTCCTTCATCTTGGCCCTTGAAGCCTTTACCTTGGAGTCCTCGCGGAATATAAAACCTACAGAAGGAACTCTATGCTTAGTCTCGAATGCCTCCACAGAATAGTCCTCCCCTTCCACCGTATCTCCAGGTTCAAGATCGTCCACGTAAATGTCATAGTTCCTGTCAAAGTATCCTAGCTCCAGAAGATCCTTTGTAAATTTCTCTGTCTCCGGAGGGCCATAGATGTAGAGAGGTCTATCTCTACCCTCCATTCCAAGAGTCTGAACCAGTCCTATAAGCCCTGCAAAATGGTCCGCATGCCAGTGAGTTATGAAAACCTTGTCCAGACCCATTATACCGAGCTTGTTGGTCATAAGCGACTTCTGGGCTCCTTCTCCGCAGTCAAACATCATTTTCTCTCCCTGAAAGTTCAGAAAGTTAGCTACAACATTTCTCCTTGATGTAGGTACTGCGGAACTCGTGCCAAGGGTGTGAAACTCAATCATCTTCAGAAGCAGATTGGAGAGACTATTTTTAAATAGTTTTTAAGACCGTGGACCTACTCCGGGATGTAGACATACCTGGAAAGGCTACGATTCACATATATCTCAAACTCAGGATTCATGCCGGGCAGGCTCCTCTCATCAATCATAAACACCAGGTTTCCGGACGCCAGAGAATCCGAAATCTCTAAAAGCTTATCTACCAGCCTGTCTTTCTCCCCGCTAGTTATAGACGCCTTCCCGTACGGCATGTCAGTCACAACGGCATCAAAGGACTGATCTTCGAATATCTCTTCGGCATTATTGATTTCTCCCTGTCGAAGATCCGCCTCTATTCCGAACTTATTGAGGTTCTTCTCCGCGCCATCCACCATATCAGGATCTATATCAAGACCATGCACCTCCATACCCATAAGACCTGCCTCTATTAGTATGCCTCCAGTTCCGAGAAAGGGATCCAGTATAGAGGTGGAAGATCCCACACCTGCAAGGTTTACAAGAGCTCTTGCAAGGCGCGGATGTAAAGACACCGGGCTTGAAAAGGGTCTTAGATGGTTTCTGCGGCTCTCAAAATCCTCGGGATCGGTCTCCCATTCAAGGAGGCCGAGGTAAACCTCTCCATTGATTATATAAGCCTTGAATAGCTTTTCTGGATTTTCGAGATCCACGTTACTCCCTGAAGCTTCTTCTATAGCCTTTCCTATCTTGCTCTCTATCTCTGTATTGTCTCTCTTCTCTCCATCTATATTTACAGCTCTTACGGCAAAGCTTCCATCAAAATCAAGGTCCAGGTCAGGTTCTGATTCTATTTCAAAGTTATCCACAAGACTGGAGACTTCTTTTGTAAATGCCAGCCTGGAAAAATCAAACTCCTCCGAGTCAAATATAACAGTATTATATCTCTCTTCTATAACCTCATGGCTGCCGTCTTCAGCGCCTAAAACCTCCAAGATCTCTCTTCTCGGAAGTTCGTCGTGCTTCCCTGACAGCCGGGCTATCCATCGCATAGTTAAGGCCTCCGGACAGATATTTTTAAAGCTGGGAGACTGAAATGTCTGCATGGGCTGGAAAAGACCAAACATACCTCTGCTTGCAGTTTTCTTCCTATCACACTTCTACGGCATTCTGGCTGCGCTGAACCTTGAGGCCACACCTCTCTCACAAGGAAGCGCAGTGGTGAACCAGAGCCCTCTATCCGGCCTCTACCTTGTGCTGATGATAGTTGCGGTTACCGGTCTGATGCTTCTACTGTACAAATACAAGCTGAAGTTCCTGACAAAGATATGGTTCTACCTGGCGATAACTGTCTCCATCTTAGCGTTCTTCCTATCCTTCCTACCTGCTCTCCCTACATTGATTATTGCAATATGCCTTATAATGTTGAGGATCAGAACCAGAAGCATGTGGACAAGGAACATAATCGATATATTCTCGTACGCAGGTGTAGGAGCGCTATTTGGCACCATGATAGGCTGGATACCTGCCGCAATATTCCTGGTGTTGCTTTCTGTCTACGACACGGTTTCAGTATTCATGACCGGACACATGGTTTCCCTGGCAGAGGAAGGGCTTGACACTGACACATTCATGGGAGTCATGTATCCCAAAGGCGATGTGGAACCGGACAAGGTCGAACAGATCAATAAAACTGTCAAGGGACATGGAGATGCAAACAGCAGTGAGGTTAGAATAGGAGTTGTAGGAGGCGGAGATATAATAGCTCCTATGATCTTCTCCATAAGCCTTATAGAAAGTTTTGGAATGCTTTCGGCATTTCTCTCCTCTCTAGGAGCAATGACAGGCCTATACTTCCTGATGAACTGGATGGAGGAAGGCCGATATTATCCTGCTCTTCCTATTATTGGTCTTGGAGCTGCTCTAGGACTCCTTCTTTCCCTTCTCTTTCACTCGCTGTAGCCGAATCTACTGGCCTCACCACATTCTTCGCAGGTTATGACTTTCTCCCCGTGATTTAACCGGGCTCTGCAGTTCTCACCAGCAACTAGGAAACTTTTGCAATTGGAGCAGAACTTCTTCCGGTATTTCCTAGGTAGGGAAAGAGTATATTTCATTGCGATGTTCCTGGCGATCTCCACATACCTGTCAGACCTTTCAGGATGGTTCTGAAACTCCTCTCTCGCCCGTTCAAACAGTATATCTATTCTCTCCCTTGCTATCTGCTCCTCGTCCATGGCAGAAAGTTGGAACGCAAGACTTTAAAACTGTAGCTATAGCTGGAGATTCTCCAGAAAGTCCAACATACTAAACGCTGGAGGAGTAGAAGTAGTCCACGACCATGTTCTTCAGAGTTATGATGAATACAGGCCCCAGAACTATTCCTTTAAACCCGAAGACAAGAGGCCCTGCTAGGAAGCCTAATATCATCACTATGTAGCTCTCATTAATCTTTTTAGCCCCTAGATAAGGCAACAGAAATGCTTCTGGAACTATCCAGAGGAAGATAATTGAGAATAGAGCCAGAGAGAGTGCAAACCAGAATTCACCTATCACAAAGTAGTACGCAACTATAGGTCCAAGAAATACTCCGGACGCCACACCTCTAAGAAAGGCTGCAAGAGCCGTTAGAAATGCCCAGAGCCAGAAAAATGGTAAGGGATGTCCAAGGAAGATAATTCCTATGAAATAATAACCTAGAGCTGATACAGCACCTATTATAACTGCTAGAGTTCCGTAAACTGCAAACAGATTCTTCAGCAGATCTCCTACAGATTCTATGATAGATGATGCAACCCTGTGCTCTTCTTCAGGCAGCATATCAACCATGGTCCCCGCGGCATCTTCTATATCGTCCTTCCTCCTGTAGACGAAGTAGGTTACAAGGAAGTATACAAATAGTTCAAGAAAGAATCCTGGAATGGTTGATGCAAAGGCGAAAGCACGACTGCTTACATAGCTCTGTAAGGAGCCTAGATAGCTTGATATAAAACCAGATATATCCATGCCTGTGTAAGAGTTAATCCATGGCCCTAATCTGGATAGAAACTTCTGAGATACTCCTACAAGCTCCGATACCATGTATGCAGTATTTGAAAAGAAGAGGTATAGACCTAAAGCCAGGAGGATGAACACAGACACTATTATTCCCCATTCCACCATTTTATTGTCCACAAACTTCTCAAGCCGCTCCATAAGGAAGTCCAGGCCGTATGCAGTTACAAAACCAAATATCAGTGCATCTGCAAAAGGCCATACTATGTATCCGCTGACTGCTAGAAGTCCAGCTAGCAGGAAAAAACGCCATCTCTCGTCCATTACATCAAAACATTTATCAGCATAGCTTTAACATCTTGTGGTATGATAGATGATATGCACCTGGGCCTGGTAACACTCCACATCCTCTACCATGCAAAAGAGGAGGAACTAAAACCAGGCTGGATGGCTGACGAACTGGACAAACACGGCTACGAGTATGATAGGAAGGAAGTGGACCGTGTCATGAAGAACCTAGTAGCAAGAGGGCTGCTTGATACTGATGAAGATAAGTACTGGGCTACGAATAACGGAATAGAGTTCTTCAAAAACCTTAAGAAGAATCTAAAAGCAGCAGAGAAAGAGATAATCCAGGAGTAAACTCTAAAAGCTTTGGGAGGAAAGGATAGAGAACATGCTTAGATTCCTGCTGTTGCTGGTGGTTGCAGTACCTCTGGCCGACATGTTCATACTCTTCAAGATCGGTCAAGCCTCAGGTATCTCTCAGGTACTGCTTCTAGCTATAGGTACCGGGTTTGCAGGTGCTGTGCTTTACAGGCTCCAGAGACGGCAGAACGCGCTTCAGGCACAGTATGTAGCAGGTCAGGGGAGACTTCCTGATGTAGAAATGGTTGACCGCCTAATAATCTATGTAGGGATGGTCCTAATGATTGTACCTGGGCTGATAACTGACATTGCAGGTCTTTCAGCACTTCTACCGTTCTCCAGACCCATGATTCGTAATAGCATGAAGAGCTGGCTAAAGGATAAGATAAAGGCCAGCAACATAGAGATACAGGCGATGTAGACCTTACACAAAAATCGGGAGGCTACTCTGCCTCCAAGAACTTCTTGCAGGCCTGGTAAGTGTGATATACATCCACCTTGGAACACACCTCGTAGGGTGAGTGCATGGAGATCAGTGTGAATCCTAGGTCCAGTACATCAGCTCCTCTACGCGCTATAAACTTTGCAACAGTTCCTCCTCCGCCTTTACCAACCTTTCCTAGCTCCACAGGACCCCAAGGTATATCCTCCTCGTTGAGAAGATTCCTTACCTTGCCTACAAACTCGGCATGGCTGTCATTTGCGCTGTACTTTCCACCGCTTCCTGTGAACTTTACTATGGACACCCCCTGTCCAAGGCTCATTGCGTTCTTCTCATCGTGTAGCTCCGCAAAAGTAGGGTTGACAGCGGCCGATACATCGGTAGATAGTACTTCCATGGAATCAAACACGCCATAGATTCCTGCGTCAGGCTCCGACCCACTCAGAGTCATGAGCTGCTTCACGAACTTCTCCAGGAAACGGCTCTGTGCAGAAGTATTGCCTTCCGAACCTATCTCCTCCTTGTCAAAAAAGCATGCTATAGCCGTATTTTCCGGATCTGAATCCAAAATTGCCTCCATAGTTGTAAAGCAGTGTCCCTTGTCATCCTGTCCATAGGCAGCTATCATGGACCTGTCAAATCCAAGGTCTCTAGGTTCAAGAGCTGGTACTGCCTCAAACTCCGCGGAGATCAGGTCCTCTTCGTCCAGATCGTGCTCATCGTTAAGATGTTTCAGGACAGATAGCTTAACCCTCTTCTCAACCTCTTCATCATCTACAGGCATGTTTCCTACCACTATATTTAGTTCCTCTGCCTCTATAGCGTCCTTGAGCTCTTTCTTGAGCTGTTCCTTTCCCAGGTGTGGTAGTAGATCAGGTACCAGGAACACCGGGTCGTCATCGTCCTCCCCTACCACTATCTCGTGCTTGTCGCCATCGGAGTCAATTACAGTTCCATGTAGCGCTAGAGGAACATTAACCCACTGGTAGTTCTTTATCCCGCCGTAATAGTGCGTATCCATTAGTGCAAGGTCGGATGCCTCGTAAAGAGGTCTCTGCTTCAGGTCAAGCCTTGGAGAATCCAGGTGAGAGATAGTCATCTTGATATCCTCCAGATCATCTCCAAGGACTGCAAGTATAACTTCTTTTCCACGGTTTACAGCATAGACTTTTGCTCCCTTTTCAAACTCGTCCATGCTCTCTACATCCTTAAACCCTTCTTCTTTCGCTTTTTCAACAACTAGCTCTGCAGCCTCCCTCTCGGTCTTTCCCTGAGCTAGGAACTCCTTGTACTTATCTGAAAGCTCCTCCACCTCATCTCTATCAACATCTTTTTCCCATCCTGACTGTTTCTTGAAAGAAAGTTCTTCCTCCATCTCCTTCATATCGGATTTTTTATCTGACAATGTTATAACCCTTTCTAGTATTTTCTGCCCATCCAATAAATAAATAATGCTACAGATGGATAAAGGAACAGGATCGTAGACAAATTCATCAGGAAAACTGCCTTAAAGCCCTCTATATAAATACATAGACATGGGGGAAAGTGAAGAATACGAGGCGGTCTACAGGTTTGTGCAGGATTCCAGAATCAATGCTATAATCTCATGGATACTTGTCGTGTTTCTGGCAGCATCCATCTTGCACCACGCATTTACCTACCAGCCTTCCTGGGCTCTGATATCCTTGCTGGTCCTATCCCTGGTTGTTGTACCGCCTGTGTCTAAATGGGATCTGGAGAAGATGATTCCCTGGGAGATACTGCTCCTGGCAACCCTTCCCCTGATGGGGCACGCCCTGGGAGTAAACCTGCCTGCTTCCTCCCTCTTCTATTACATTTCAGTAGCTTCTACCGCTCTTATAATCACTGTAGAACTCCACATGTTTACAGATATAAAGATGGCGGACTGGTTCATAGTATTGTTTATAGCAACATCTACTCTAGCCGTTTCAGCCATCTGGGTGATTATAAGATGGTTTCTAGGCCCTTA
>JAXINT010000064.1:0-764 GCA_034190605.1 Asbonarchaeaceae archaeon (SeqCode)
ATTTCTTGTTAAGGTCGTCTACGTCAGCATCTTTAGGCTCTTCAGCAGTCCTCCAGTAACCTCCAAAGTCTTCTACTATCAGACCGTCCTCCACCACTTCTATTGCAGTAACATGGCGCATGCAGCCGTCATATGCCCTCGTTTCCACAAATTGTTTGCCAGTTACCTTATAATAAACCGTATCTGCAAGACCTCCTAACTTACCTAGCATGGAACAACCGGTACCCCATCTAAATACAGCATCGCCTTCAAGGAGGCCTCCGGTAATTCCGTATAACCATTCGTAAGCCTCAGCATTGGACAAATTAACCCCCTCCCCAACTATAGGATCTCCCAAAGCATATGCAGTCAAAGCCTGTAATGCAAAGCCAGCTATAGCCGCCGTAGCAAATTGGTAGGAAGGTTTAAAATTATCTCCAATCCATTCTGAAGGTTTTTTATCTAATTCGATATCCTTTGACTCAAGAAAACGCTCTAATATTCTATCTTCCTCAGTTTTGAATATTTCTATCCCTTCATTGGTTATATCTGCATGTAAAGATTCCTCTTGATACGGAAGTTCTTCCGGATTATCTGCCACTTCGACTCCTCTGCCGACACCTCCATCTCTAGGCTTTGAAACCAATATAACATTCTCTAACACCTCTGCTTGCCCTTCACTAAGTCTCCTAGGCATGAACTGGCCCAGAACTTCCTGTGTTCTATCTTTCCTCTCGTGCTTAACTAGATAGTTGGGAAAACCTCTATCCGCAAATTCCCTAACT
>JAXINT010000064.1:776-23732 GCA_034190605.1 Asbonarchaeaceae archaeon (SeqCode)
CGCTGAAACCTTTAGTGCCAAAATCATGTTCATGGTATTCAATAATTTTTGGCTTTCCCTCCGGAGTTATCTTTACATCCCAACCTATAGCAGTCTTTTCAGGCTCATGCTCAACATCTATAGACGGCTCAATACGCCACTTCTTCCGCCACTTGTACTCCTCTTCCATAGACAAGGTTGTCATACAGAAGCAATTATTTAAGGATTGCGACTTTTCTAGCCGTGCACCTGCTCCCCTATCCTAACCGAGACCACGGTCCTGTAGATCTTCTCACCTTCTTCCTCTCCAACTAGTTCTCTCGACCATTTTTTCTCCAGTTTGAAGCGCTCCTCGAGGAAGGAGATCATGCTGCGCGCCATCTTCTTGCTGCTGACAAAGACATCGTATCCCTGGTCTATCTCCTCCACATTGCTTATGAAGTCATTGCGGTCTTGGGAAGTTACCTTTCCGGCGCTCTCCATCAGTTCTCCAAACATGTCCTCCGAAATATTGCCTCTTAGTTGGACGATAACCTCAAAGTATCCGCCTGCATACCTTGCGCACTTCTTGCACTGCTTCTTCTCAGGTTTAAGAACTACCTCGCTGGTCTGTTGGATTATCTCGCCCTTGACAGGCTTCTCCATAAGAACATTTACAATGTATTTCTCTCCTTTCTTGCGGAAAGAAGCCGACATCTCTACCTCTTCCTTCTCATAGGGTCTAAGGAGGTCAAATATAAGCTTCTGATCTGATTCAAAATCCTTCCATGTGTTCTTAACCTTGTAGCTTGCGCATACAGAGCACTGGTCGAAAGTGATCTCTTCAGGCAGGTCCACTAGATCTACAGCTCCTTCAAAGCAGTCTCTGCATAGGCCGCGGCTTCCAAAAAGATCATCTGCTTCTTCTCCGCACTTGGGACAGAACTTCTGCATGGTGGGAAAGAATTAGAGGGAAGATTTAAAAAGAAGCCGAATAGCATTATTCTTCCAGGCTCTCTCTAGCTCCACAGGCCTCACACTTCAAGAGAAGAACACCCTTCTCCTTTCTTATCTCAGTGTCAGGACGGTTGCATTCGCTGCACAGGACGTATTCCTCACAGTAGTTTTCAATCTTGCTGTTTACAACTCCGCGCCTAAACTTTCCCTGAAGTATTAGCTCTCTACCCTCCACATGTCCAGCAGTTCCAAGCTCCTTTAGAAGGTACTTGGAGAAATGCTTCTGATCCCTCCCAAACTTGCTTGCTATCTCTGCAAAGTTCTCCAGGACGGTCTTGTTGCCGTCTCTCCTGGTATCAGCCTCAGGTATTTCAAACCTTGCTCCCTCAACAACCTCTTCAGGCAGGTTATCCATGCCCTCGTCCAGCATCGACTGGTAGTCCTCCATGTCTAAGACCTTCTTTTTGTGTAAGCTTTTTTAATCATTGGCTGCCGCAGGCAGCGCCCGTCGAAGCTCGATAAACTGCCGAAGGCAGTTTACTCGATCCTTTCAGCTTCCAAAGGAAGCCTGAAAGAGGAAACTTCCGTAAGGAAGTTTCCGAAGTGAAATCTTTGATTTCACCGAGGCAGGCATTGCGTGTCACAGCTTTCCAACGGAAAGCTGTTCGAACAACAGTCTCTTAGAGACTGTTGTGACTCAGAGCGTAACCTGACTCTCATAGCTTTTTGACCTTCCCGGGCTTGGGCTCGTAGCAGGTTCCATCGCTCAACATGTCGTTTATAACTGACTCTATCTCCTCCTCGGAGAAGTCGAGTTCCTCGATAAGAGCGGAGTAGTCGACACCCTCGCCATCGTCCAGCCGTTCTACAGCGTCAAGTACCGCTCTCTCAGCGTCTTCTGCACCTGTATCAGATTCAACAGATCCGGAACCCTCAGAAGAACTCTCCACATCTCCAGCAGTCTCAAACTGGTTATCAGCGGAAAGGAACTCAAGGATAGCATCAACATCCTCAACATCCATGAAACCTCCTGAAATCTCCTGTCTAATATCCTCCTCGGTTTTTCCTGCGCCTTGCATCTCCTCAGCCTTCTCAACCCTGTCCATCCACTTCCTTCTTAAATCTTCAACTTCCAGAGAATGTAGGACAACATCCTTGAACTCTCTCTTCTTCAGGAGCTCGGGATTCACATATAGCTCTCCGTCGTACTTTCTTACCTTACCCACTACCTCAACTATATCTCCCTCCTCAACATCTTCCATATCGTCCAGTTCCTTGAAGAACTTTACTCTAAGAGTTTCAGTTCCGTCATCTATAGTAAGAGCGCCGTATGTCTCATCGTCGTTAACAAAGCTGTCGACCACGGTTCCGATGACAGAAACCCTTGAAATGCGCATTCCTCGAGGAGTCACGATGAAATCAGGGTCAAATCCCTCGCGCTCGTTATAGCTACCATTCACTACATCTTCAAGCCTTGCTCTCCTCGCAGTCATCCTTGTCCTGTCATCTGCCATTTTGCAAACCTCATATTGTGCCTATATGTCCCTGTTTTGGTTCGTAAAGTTCACCTTCGCGTTTAAGCTTTTTAATAACTTCCTCCGCCTCTTCCTCTCCAATACCCTCATCTTCCAGATAGGCAAGGAGATCCTCAAACAGTACCGCTCCTTCAGCATCTTCAAGAGCCTTTACACCGCTCATAACCACCTGCATCTTGTTCCTCGACTCCGAAGACATTCCAGTCTCAAGCTTGTCTATGTCAAAATCTCCAGACTCATCCACAACCCCTATCTTCTTCAGAGAGTATGTCAGGAGATCTATGGCTCTCTGAGCATCCTTTGCCCCAACCTTCTCAGACAACCTGGTCTTTGCAGAAGCCTCAGAAAGCCTTATAAGAGCTTCTAGCTGTCTTGCGGTTATAGGTACCTGGCTCTGACCCTCCTCAGAGCTTCCCTGTGCTCTAGTATTGACGTAGAACTCCTTTAGCTTTCTCTGAGCATCTTCAGAGAGTTTGGGGTGGGAGTTCTTCTTGGCATACGCAATGTACTTCTTCAATAGATCCTTGTTCACAGAACCTTTGTGTTCATCAGGATCTGTGTGCATCGACAATATGTGGTCAGAAAGCTTCTCATCTTTTGATTTCTCAGGAATGTCCTTTACAGGGAATATCAGGTCAAACCTGGAAAGCAATGTATCGGATATATCTATCTGCTCCGCCACAGGCTGGTAAGGATCGAATCTTCCGAACTTGGGGTTTCCAGCTGCAAGTATAGAGGTCCTACACTGGAGGGTTGCCTGTATATTCGCCTTAGATACAGTTATAGACTGCTGCTCTAGCGCTTCGTGGAGTGCAGACCTGTCTCCCGAGTCCATCTTGTCTATCTCGTCCACTGTAGCTATTCCTTTGTTTGCAAGTACAAGGGCTCCTGCTTCCAGCGTCCATTCATCAGTTATCTCGTCCTTCATGACTGTAGCAGTTATTCCGGCTGCGCTTGCGGATTTTCCTACAACATAACGGCCTTTAGGAGCCAGATTGCCTGTAAACTGGAGTAACATCGAGTTATGTGAAAAGACATTGTTGGTTATAAAGTTATGTGTGTCTTCCACCTCAAGATCATAGACCCAATCATAATCTGGACTGTGCCTCTCAATACTTTCGATCTTCTCCCACGCTACATCGGACTCACACAGACTCCTTAACCTCTCAACTCTGTGTTCAGCCTTTAAACATCTGTTAATACTCTCTTCCAACGTCCTAGCCGATTCAATTGTCCTTTCTGTCTTTGAATCTGGTTTCATTCGTTCACAGTACCCCACGCCTGTCTGGCTTATCACCAGTTGTTGAGCTAGTTTTTCCTGAGATACATCTAAAGCCTTGCGCACCTCTTTTATAGTTCTCCAATCAGGATTCGCTAACTGCTGTTTCATATCTCTTAACTCGCCTATCCTTTTGTCAAAAGCTTCAACAACTCTCTCCAAACTGTCCCGGCTAGGATTTCTGTCTCTACGTTCGTAATGTTGGAAAGCGCCTCGAGGAATACCGCACTCAAACTGAGACAGTCTAAGCATCTCTCTTGTATCCTTAAGATAATCCCGTATACCTGGAACTATATCCGTGTTAGTGTTTAACCTTCCCTCAAATTCTTTGCATATATTAGTTTTTCTAACAGTCAGGAAGCCAACTTCCGATATATACCTCTCCGCATCCTCTCCACTTATACGGAGCCTATGACTCCCTTCCCTCTCCCTAAGCTGTGAAGATATTCCAAAGTGGAGTAAAAGACTTTGAACTTGCTCAAGTAGGCGTCTACTTGTAGAGCCTACAACGATCTCTCTCTGCTTTCTCGAAACCGTGCCCTCTGCGTCAATAAATGCACTCAAGAAGGCTCTCTTTATATCGCTCTCAGATCTCATTATTTGTGAAGGAACCCTCCTATCACGGGAGTTCTCAAGGAGAGACGGCTCCAGATTCTCCAGAAATGTGACAAACTCAGAACTAGAGCATATAATTCGCTTGGCACCTCCCGAACCCTCATATTCTTTTACCGCAAAATTCAATCCTAGATTTCTTATACATTGCTCCACTTTCTGCAAAATTTCCTCATCTTTGTTCGTGACATACACTGTACCAGAATTATCTTCTCTCTTCTGCACATTTCCTTCAGCAACCAATACGCCTAAGAAACTTGCCAATGTATCAGATAGCGCATCAGGATCATCTAAACGTACCGCATTTCTGGCTTTAGATTCTCTGAAATCTATGTCAATAGCGTTCCTTCCTTCAGATTTAAGTCTTCTAGGCACAGCTATAAACTCTCCTTCGGATAGCTCTTCTGCATCAACCCCTCTGATATTGGCCTGGGAGGCTACAAACAGAGGGTGGGAAGGAGTTACTTCTAATGTTTTTCCACCAGAAGTCTTAATTCTGTACATATGGCTGGGAGCCTCTCTCTTCCATACTTTAGAAACCTTATTAAATTCTAATTTTCCGCCCCTCCCCATACAGGGAACCTCAAAATCCGTCTCCTGCCAGAAGCCATCGTCAACCACATTAGGCCTATCCAATCGAGATTCTACAATCTCCTCTATGCGTTTCTCCGACCCATCTTTCAGAGTAACAGACGTATCCGGAGAGACACACTTTCCTGTTCCCGGCTCACCTATTAGAAGTATGTGCATGTCTCCACGTGTTGAAGTGTCGTCTGCGCGCTCTTTTCTAACTCCGCTGAAAAGCTGCAGAGCTATAGCCTTCTTTATCTGTCTATGGCCGTGTATGGAGGGAGCCATTGAGTCAACAATCCTTTCAAACACGTCATCCTGATCTGCAAACTCCTCTATCTCCTCCTTGTCCTCCTGATCAATGTCTATCTCTTCAAACTCCCTCTGTATGGGCTCAATGTAGCTGCTCTCGATGTAGAGGTCGTAGCGCTTCTTGTCCTTCTTCTGGACCTGCTCTCTCAGTATCCCTGTAAGCCTGACCTTGTTTCCAGGAACAACTCTTGTCTGGAACTCCGGATCCACAAGATCGTCCCTGAGATATGCTCCGATCTTTCTTGGCTGCTCAGCTCCTTCTATCTGTTCCGGATCCTCCTCTATAGTTATTATCTGGACATCAACCATTTTCTTGTCCACAAGTTCAAAGCTACGGCTTCCGCAGTCGCATTTATATGGAGATTTTACCTTTGAGGAGTCCTGTTCCTTCTCATAGGTGTCTCCACAGTTGTCACATTCAAAAACTGCAGATACCAGTTCAGGCCTTACCTCAGAAGCTCTCTTAACAATTCCCTTTATCCCTATAAGCCTGCCTAGGTGGTGGCTTCTCAGATCTCTTATCTTTACAAAATCAGTCTCAGGTAGGTTGGAGAAGTGAGGTTTTAGCTCCTTGTCCACAAAGCTCATCTTTTCCAGAGCATCCTCTGCAGCGGCAACTCCGTCCTCAGGCTCCTCAAGCACGCTGTCAGCAAGCTGACTATTATGCTTTGAAAGCCGGTTAAAGTCTATAACAATCTTTCTACTGCCTTTCGACATCTCTCTGCTAAGTTCCTCCTTCATAGCCTCTCTGAAGAACTCTACAAACCCATCAACTTTTTCGCTGTAGCTCTGGCTCATTTAAAATCATCCTCCGCTTCCAGTAAACTGATCCTCACCAAACTAAAGAACAAGATTCAAAGCTTAAATTAAGACGGGGTATTAAGAAAGAAAAATAAAAATGGGAAAAGGTCGGTCGCTACTCGATAGCGCCGATCTCCCTTAGACGTTCCTTGAGCTTTTCAATTCCTTTCTCAACGTCTTCCTCAGTAGCTCCTCCGGTGCAGACAATTTTTCCAGAGGAGAACAGGAGGAAAGCTACATTAGGCTCGTCAAGACGATATACCAGGCCCGGGAACTGTGCAGGCTCATATTCAGTGCCTACAAGCTCAAAAGCTATCCTGTTCAAGTTCAGGCTGGTGTCCAGACGGCCTGAAGCCACCACATTCTGGACTGTTATCTCCGGATCTCCTTCCACAACTACATCGGACTCTTTCAGTTGTTCTATTATCTTGCTGACAGCTCTCTTTGCGTCTTCAGGACTTGTGGTTCCAGTACATACCACTTTCCCAGATCCGAAGATAAGAGCAGCTGCATCTGGATCATCAATCCTGTAGACGAGTCCAGGGAACTGTTCCGGTTCGTACTCTGTGTTTTCAATGCTCAAAGCAATTTTGTCCAAAGGCATCCTTTTCTCAAAGTCAGCAGAAGCCACAACGTTCTCAACAGTTATCTCGCTCATGGTTCTAGCACCCCTCTTTTTAAAGGGTATTTAAACCCTTTTTAAAGGCAACTTTTATAAAGGTGGCTAAAAATGGGAGAAAATCTGCAAAATTCGTGGACCTAACTAGTTAAAGAACCCTATCAAGCTCCTCAGATAAAACCTTATTAACTACAGAACCGTCAGCCTTGCCCTCTACACGTCCCATAACAACCCCCATCAGAGCGCCTCTGGCGTGTTCTCCCTTTTCCTCTATCAGCTCCTGCTTCTCATCCAGAACTTCCTTTACAACCTCCCTAACTTCTTCTACACCCATGGCGCCCAGATCCCGTTCTTCAACCACCTCATCAGCGCTGATAGATGGGTCTGAAGCGATCTCCTTTACAATAACTGGAAGCGCATCCTTGCCTATCTCGTCACCAGCAAAAAGGTCAAGTATCTCTTTGAAGTCTTCAAAGGAAAGAGATCCTGTATCCACGTCATTACGGGATTCTACATCGGAAACAACATTTACTAGAAGGTTTGCAACAGTCTTTGGATCAGTGTCAGTGGATTCGGAGAGCCTGTCAAAGAGAGAGACCTTTCCCGAACTGACCAGCTGGTCTGCAAGCTGTTCGCCTACAGATTCAGTCAGGCGCTCTCTCTTCTCCTCAAGCGTATCAGGGAGATCCTCTCTTATCTCCTCTATATATCCGCTGTCCAGTACAAACGGAGGTATGTCTGTCTCAGGGTACATCCGGGCGGAGCCTGGTAGAGGTCTGGAATAGGTGGTGGTAAAGTCCGGCTCTGCATCCCTGGTCTCCTCAGGCACCTTTTCAAAGCACATGAGTGCACGGTCAAGAACTGAATCCAGAGCTTTTCTGGCCTTAGAGCCCTCTCCCGCAGCTACCACTATAGCCCATCCTTCAGACTTGTCAAGAACTTCAGATAGAGATTTGAACTCCTCTTCAAGACCGTAGCCAGAGATGTCTTCGTCAGTGTGTATTATCCCTTTAATTCCGTGGGAACCGGCGTATCCAGCGAGCTCAGAGCCAAGGGTAAGCCCTTCACACAGATCCTTATTCATGAGTCCTTCAAGAGGCACCAGAGAAGCGTACACCTTGCCCCCGTCCTCAAGTATGGGCTCTATAATATCGTTCCCACATCCTTTGAACACTTCAGTTACCTCCACTATCTCTGGCTTCTCTGGATCGATTCCTGATTCCTCAAGCTCCTGCTTTATCTCAATTAATGATTTTTGGCGCTCAACCTCGTTCTTGACAAGCTTGTCAAGACCCTCAACATCTTGAAAGCCTTTAACCTCTACTCTTGCTCCTCCCTCTATAGATACATTTACATCCTGCCTTATAGAACCTATACCTCTCTTTACATTCTCTGTAGACCTCAAGAACATGCCTATCTTCTTCGCAACTTCCTTGGCGTGTTCCGGGCTGCTTATAGAATCATCGGTTCCTATCTCTATGAGAGGTATGCCGAGCCTGTCAAGGTCAAACGAGTCTTCCTCCTCGGAAATCCCCGCGGACTCCTCCTCAAGCTCTATATCCTCTATTCCTACAGAACCCTTCTCAGTTGATATCTCACCATCCAGGCCTATTAGGGCCGTTCTCTGGAATCCAGCAGTGTTTGAACCATCGATAACTGTCTTTCGCATCACATGGATTTCGTCAGGCATGCTGCATTCAAACATGAGAGCCACCTGGAGAGCTGTTTCCATGGCTTCACCGTCAATAGGATGTGGAGGTTCTTCATCCAGCTCAACAAGGCACGAAACTCCATTATATATGTTGTAGGTGAACTCTCGATCCTGTAAGAACTCGAAACGAGCGGCACGGTCTACTTCCCCTGATTCTCCCGGAACAGGTCTGAGGAACCTGTTGACCTCTCCATCAGCTTCTCTGTCAACCAGCTCCGTAGGGCAGCTGCAGAAAAGCTTGGTGTCAGTGTCAAGCCTCTGATGTATCTCTATACCGCAACGGAAGCCTAGCTCCTCATAGTCCAGGTTTATCACCCTCCAAAAGATCAAAGACCTTTACACGGAGTCTGTCGATCGATATACCATCGTTTATAATTATCCGATCGCTAAGAGCCATCAGCTTTGCTATACCGTTATCTATCTCCCTCATATCTCTTTCCTGGAAGCTCTGGCCCCTGACATCTTCTTCACGCTGTCTCCTGTTTCTCCTCTCTCTACGCGTCTCTCTTGAAGCCCAGATAGCAACCATCTCAAGGTCATTTTCAACCTCTTCCTCAAACTTCTTCTTCTCGCTCCAGCCTCTCATGCCTGTTATAACGATTTTATCAGTCTCCTCGAGACGTTTCCTAAGGTAGGGAATAGAAAGCTGCGCTATTGCGTCCATCCCTCTCTCCTCTCTCTGGCTGTTCACGAATTCTCCAGTCCTCTCCATAGATATATTGCGCTTCTCCATCTCCTTTCTAACCACATCTCCCATGTCGAGAATTCTATATCCCTTTTCCTTCATTATATTAGCAACAAGTGTCTTTCCTGCCAGAGGCATGCCTGTAATGCCGTACATCAGCCTTCACCTCCGAAATGTCTGTGTTCCTCTCTTTCACGTATCTCGCCAGCATAGTCTGTTGTAAACATCTCTTCAGCCTCTTCAAAACTTTCTGCCTGCCCCAGACACCACATTAGTTTTACATATGCAGTCTCAGGCAGCATGTCCTTAGCAGAAACCACTCCCGCCTCATCTATCTTAACGCCTGCATCGTAGACCCTCATGTTAACACGGCCGTGCAGACACTGCGAGGCCATAGCCACGAGAGATTCCTCAGCCAGATCCTTGACCTTTTCCAGGATCTCCTCATGGTGTTCGGTATACTCGTCAAAGCTGTTTACAGGTAGGTGGCCCAGACCTGTTCCTTCGATCAAAAGACCTTTCTTTTCGCTGTATGCATCTAAAATTTCCGGATCCATGCTAGGAACAGACTTCAAAAACCCTACACTCCTCTCCATCTCTTTCCTCAGCCTGAAGTCTGCTTCAGGTTCTTCTATCTCTCTGTTGACCTTCACCTCCCCCGACTTGTAATCTATCTCAGCGACAGGATCACAGCCTATACTTCTGAACGTGTCTCTCCGAGAAGTATGCATCTTCCTCACCCTAGTAGCTCTATGCACGGCTGCGGTGGAGTCGCTGCTCTCAGCGTGCATGCATACAAAAACACCAGGAATGTCTTTCTGGACGAACTTTGAAGCACATATCAGATTCATCGCCGCGTCAGAGCTAGGTCTATCGCTTGAACGCTGGGCGCCTACAATTACTACAGGAATATCTATATTCTCCAGCATGAAAGATAAAGCGGCTGCAGTGTACTGTATAGTATCTGTACCATGGCCTATAATTATTCCGTCGGAGTCACGGTGCTCAACCACCGTCTCTGCAATCTCCTGCCAGTGTCCTGGCTCCATGTCCTCAGATAACATCTGGGCAACTACCTCTGTCTCTATATTAGCCTCCTCACACAGTTCAGGATACAGAGATAACAGTTCATCCGAGCTGAAAGACGGTTTAACCCCTCCCTCGGAGTAGCTGACCCTAGAGGCTATGGTTCCTCCAGTGTGGAGAACTACCAGGTCCATATCTCCTGTTTCCTTTCCTTCCACTTGTAAACTCTCATCAACTTCAACAGAACCCTTGAACTCTATCTCTTCTATCTTATCGGGCTCCATGCCTATATTGTAACCGTTATCTAGCTTTAGAACCACGGCATTCTGGTCTCCCTGCCTGGAGCGCGGCATTATTATTCCTGAATGCTTCCTGCCCTTATAGACCACCTCAACTCTGTCACAGGGCTCTACATCTTTATCCTCTAGAAACTTCTTAGTCCTATCGGAATACATCTACAGCAAGAACTATTCTTTCAAAGATTTAAGAAACTATCAGATCAGGGAAAAACTGGTGTCCGGTAACCGCAGTAGATAGGTTCAGAACCGTCTATCCAAGCTTCTCCAGAAGTATCTCTCTCGCCTCCTTTGGATCTGCCTTGGCTCCGGAACGCTCCATGATCTTGCCCACGAGGAAGTTCAATGCCTCTTCCTTACCCTCTCTATAGTCCTCTACCGCATCCTGGTTTTCTTCCAAGACCTCCTCAGCCGTGCCCTCCACATCCAGCTCCTCAGTACTAAGGAGATCCTCCTCTTCAGCGATCTTTTCAGGATCTCTCGGGTTGTCAAGCATCTCTCTTATAAGCATCTCCGCGTTCCTGTCCGAGATCTTGTCATCCTCTATAAACTCCAGAAGAGTTTCAAACCAGTCTATAGTTATACTGGGTTCTTCATAACTTATTTCACGGTAGTTCAGATTTTTCTTCAGCTCTCCTGCCATCCAGGATGCAACAAGTTGGGGTTCATGCCTTGAAGCAAGCTCCTCGAAATCGTTAGCGATCTCAGGAGTCCTTACCAGTGATTTGGCCAACTGGCTGCTTATCTGGTACTGCTCCTGGAAGCGCTCCAGCTTTTCATCTGGCAACTCGGGCATTTCCTCTTCAGCACTCTCCTCCCTATCCTCCGAAGAAAGCTCCGGGAGATCTGGCTCAAATATGTAGCCGTATCCTGCCTCCGACTCCTTCATACGCAATGGCTTGGTTATTCCCTGTCCGGCATCAAATCCTCTGGTCTCCTGCTTTACATCGCCTTCCTTCCTCCTCCTGTTCTTCTGCCTCATCATCTCATAGCTAAGAGCTCTCTCAATGGCTTTTGTACCCGTTATATTCTTCACCTCTACTTTTGAACCTCCTTCAATCGAGATGTTGGCGTCTGACTTTATGGTGAGGTCTGCAGAAGGATCGTAAACACCCACATACCTTAGAATCCGTGTGAGTTTTCGGAGAAACGTCCTGGCCTCAGAGGGAGATTCAAAATCAGGTCTTGTAACTATCTCTATAAGAGGTGTGCCAGACCGGTTGTAGTCCGCAAGGACGTAGTCAGCAGAGGCTATATCTCCTCCCTTGTGAACAAGCTTTGCAGGGTCTTCCTCAATGTGGACTCTTTCAACATCTATCTCCTTCCTCTCATCTTCAGACTCAATGAAAACTGTTCCTTCCTCTCCTACCGGTATCTCGTACTGGGTGATCTGGAAGTTCTTTGACATATCAGGGTAGAAGTAGGTCTTCCTGGAGAAGAAACTGCGGTTATTAATTCTGCAGCCCAGGGCTAAAGCTGCCTTTACAGCATATCTAACTGCTTTTTCGTTAGGCCTGGGTTTTGAACCTGGCATGCCGAGGCAGACCTCACACACCTGGCTGTTCGGCTGGTCTGAACTCTCAGTGGAGCAACCGCAGAACAGCTTGGTATCAGTATCAAGCTGCACATGTGTCTCAAGACCTATCTTTACATCCATTTTTACACCTCTGGAAGTTCTACAAACCCTTTCCGATCCTCATACGCTGTTCCCGCTTTCACAAGTTTGGATTCATTGAAATGATCCGCTATAAGGTGCAGCCCTACAGGCATGTCTTTGACCTTTCCCGTAGGAAGAGAAAGCTGCGGAAGACCAGCAAAATTAGGGCCTACCGTCAACGTATCCATGGCGTAAACCTCAACAGGATCCATCTCTTCTGCATCCTCAAAAGTAGGTGCAACCACGGGCATCGTAGGTGCTGCAAGCAGGTCAAAGCTCTGGAAAGCATCTTTAAACTCATCTATAACCAGTTGCCTGATCTTCAACGCCTTTAGGTAGTAGTCGTTCCTATATCCTGCCTGCCTGGAGAAATGGCCCAGAAGGATTCTCCTCACTGCTTCCTCTCCAAAGCCCCTGCTTCTTATCTTAGAGAAGTACTCCTCAAAGCCTTCTCCCTCTGGACTGCCTTCCAGTCCGTACCGCATGCCGCAGTACCGCGCAAGATTGGTAGATGCCTCGGACATCGATGTTATGTAGTAAGCCGGGATGGTATAATCGCCAGAGATCATGGGCATGTCTATCTTTTCGTATTCAGCTCCCATGTCCTCCAGGCGCTTGATCGCCCTCCAGACCTCATCCCTGACCTCTGGATCAACCCCCTTGTATCCAATGTACTGCTTCGGCACACCTATCTTCATACCCTCAACACCGCCTTCAATGCCTGAGAGATCTTCCATGTCTCGGGAGGAGGTTGTTGGGTCCTGCTTGTCCTGCCCTGAGATTATATCAAGGACCTGTGCAGCATCATGGACAGAACAAGTTATAGGGCCTAGCCGGTCCATGGAATTGGAGTAGTCTATAAGCCCGTATCTAGAGACTCTTCCATAGGTCGGTGTCAGACCTACAACACCACAAAATGCTGCGGGACAGGATATAGAACCGCCAGTGGACTGGCCTAGAGCCGCATGAGGGAGATCAAGAGCAGCAGTAAGTGCTGCAGCACCTCCTGAAGATCCTCCTGTAACCCTGTCTGTATCATGAGGGTTTTTTGGAACCTCGTAGGCCGAGTTGGTGGAGAAGGTTCCAAACCCGAATTCATCCATGTTAGTCTTGGCAAAGACCTGGGCTCCTTCCTCCTGAAGCCTTTCCACCGCAGTCGCAGTAAAAGGAGGTCGGTAGTCCTCAAGTATCCTGGATCCAGCAGTGGCCTGCATGCCCTCAACGCATATGTTGTCCTTTACAGATACGGGCAGGCCGTTAAGTTCGCCCGAAACCTCACTTTCCTCCCAGTTTGTGCTTCTTACAGCTCTTATCTCGCTGTCTATTCTTTCAACCCTTTCCCTAAGTTCTGCTGTATCTACCTCTCCATCCGAGTCGAAAAGTTGATCTATCTTGCTCCTGGACATTGTGTTCAACTTCTAGGTTGCTCTTGGGCCTTTGAAATATCCTTCTTCAGTGTTTTCAGAGTTTGAAAGCGCCTCCTCCTGTGAAAGCGGATCTTCTACATCGTCATCTCTAGTCTTCTCCCCGACCTCTATAGGGTGGAAGGCAGGTTCGACACCCTCCGTATCAACATCATCTATCGATCTGAAGGCATCAAGTATCTCGTCAAGATCCTCCTTGAACTCCTCCTTTTGTTCCTCAGAAAGCTCTACCTTTGCCTGTCCAGCCACATCCTCTACAGTTTCTCTATCAACCATTCTCTTCTCCTCACATCCACTGTTAATAAAAGTTTTAAAGAGCAGCATCACAAGACTCCTCACAGTTCCTCTCAAGAAAACTGCAGGGTCTAATAGAGATGCCTCTATAGCGAGAACTATTTGGTCAAAGATTTAAGAAACTATCAGTCGGGAAAAAGTTCAGTATCAACGCCTTCTAAAACTGTTTCAACAACACCAACATCCAGTTCCTCTCCATCTTCACTCCAATAAGAATCAGGCTCTTCCAAATTATCCTTCTGTCCCAGTGTGACGTTCTTTCTCAGTTCCTCTTCCTTCCCCTTAGTCTCCACAGGAATATGCACGGCATATCCAGGAATGAAATCTATCAGAAGATTATGACTCCCCTCAACTTCTTTCTGCGCCATAAAATATGAAACCGCCTTTATCCTGTTATGGCCTCTGACCCCGTTCAAGGCATACGTTAAATCTCTAATATCTGTCTCAAAGTCCTCTCCCCTAACTCTCTCATCGTATCTCTTCCTCCTCTCTCGAACTATCTCGCGCTCTCTAGGAAATTCAGCAGAAAACTGTCTTCTGGGAGCGTATTCTTCAATACAGTCAAATGTCTCGTAAAGTCTATCAAGGTTTTTCTCTGTCGGATTAGCCAGGAACTTGATTTCGGTCTTCCACCTAAACAGTCTGTAATCTTGGTCCGAGGCCTCTCTGAGAAGTCTTTCGTTTTTCTCCACCATCGGTATTCTTTTTCTTTTCAAACAAGTTTTTTAAGTATTAATGTAATGCCTCCTGGACTTAGCTATACATATCTAGAAAGCTGCAGACAAACTCAGAGAACAGTAAAACTTTTCTACGCGGTGGTTATTGAACTCTCCTCATCCGTCTTCTGTGGGCAGTCGCTTGAGGAGGCTCTCACCCTGTCAGGCTGCTGTCCGGTGCTTATAGTTGTTGAGGAAACATCTCCAGTGTTCAGATCGGAAAGAGTTCCTCTTCCAAGGATGCTTCCGTCAGAGGCAAAGGCCACAACTGTTATCTCGGACAGGTCCTTTGTACCTGTGTTAGCTACATTAACTGTAATATCGGAGTTAGCTGTATCATATACTGCATCGTAGATAGAAATTCCGGCATATGCGCAGGAAGTTACCTGCGTTGTCTGGTTGCCAAGCTGCTGGGCGGACTCCTCTGTAAAGGTCGTTACATATGCTGTAAGTATAGAGGCGACTGCTAGAGTAAACGCTATTAGAAGGACAGCTGCAACCAACGGTGATATTCCCTTCCTGTTCATCTGTTTTTCCTCCTTTCATGAACAGCCGGTCTTCAACAACCTTCAGCCAGCTAACTAAAGTTGAGAGACAGCAGTATATAAAAGTAATCCCTGATACTCTCTTTAATTCTCTTGTCGTATCAGGAAACTACATCAGAAGAATCGATATCGTGTATCCTACAGCAAGCAGGATCGCAGAATGCTTGGCTCCCGCCCTTATCTCTCCTTCAGAAAGCTTTCCTATCACCAGGCCGGAGAAGACGGACTGTATTATTATCAAGTTGCGGAATAAAGGCCTATAACGGGTTATAAGTTGTTCAGCAGACAGGCCTCCACCTCCAAGAGGGCCTATATTGCCCTGGAAGCCTAGAGAAGGCATGAGAAAATTCAGAAGCATCACTAAAACTCCTATGAATAAGAAGTAGACTATGTATCCCGTAACAACTTCCCCGTACAGCTGGGAGCGTCTCTCTTCTCTAAGCTTCTTCACCTCCTTGAGGTTGCTTCCGACAGATTCCAGGATCTCGGCGATATCTCCTCCAGACCTGTAGGCCTGGACGACAGTATTTACCGCTCTCCTTATTACTCTGGAGCCAGAGCTCTCCGCAAAGTCTGTCATGACCTTTTCAAAGGAGACTCCCCAGTCAAGCCTTGCATACATCTCATCTATCTCTTCAGAAAGCGCTCCATAGTCTCCTGAACGGGTGTTCTTTATAGACTGGGGTAGAGACATGCCTGAGCGGACTCCCTCAACAACGTCTCTCATCCAGTCAGGGAAATGAGTCTCAAGCTCCGATCTATAGGAATATTCCAGGTATTTCATCCACAAGAAAGGTCCAAGACCTACAACTATCGCAAGGAAGTTTAGAAGAAGGAACACAGCTCTCCTGAAGGCTGAGAAACCTTCTATCTTTATCCTCTCTATCCTTGCGTTAAGCCTGCCTGACAGGTCAAACTTTCCTTCAACTAGAAGGGTATTGCTTCTTCCGAGAGAGGAAGGATCAACAGACAGGCTCTGTACAGAACCGTTGCTAAGGCCTGAAATACCTTCCTTGATTTTGTTTCCGTTCACAGATATGTCAAAAGAGGAGCCCGAACCTACCTCTGAAAACTCTATTTTCAGAGTGGATGACGCAAGACCAGGATTCTTTATAGGGAAAACAACCTTTGCAGGTCTTCCTCGCTCCACGGTAAGTATCCGTTCATCCACATCTTTTGTGGAGACGCTGAATATGTCGGTGTGCTGGTCGTAGCTCCATAGATTCAGGCCCAATATAGCAGCAGCTATGGATAGAGACAGCAGCAGGACCTTTATCTCCTTGCTGTACCTCCTGACAAAACTCCTGACAGATTCAAGCATTCAAAACACCTCCTGAGTCATTTCAAGCACCAAAAGGAATCCTATGTTTATTGAAGGAACTATCACATATATTCCTAGCTCCATGAGTTCTTGAATAGCAAAGCCAAGCAAATCTCCTCCTATAAGGTTGAGAACGGAAAGAACAGCTATAAGGAACAAGGGCGCTGCCACCAAAAGGGCGGTGTAGAAGCTTGCATACGTGGATAGATTCTCTATCTGTCTCTCTCGAGCTAAACGGTATTCAAATAGTGCGCTCTCAGCCTGCTGCTTCAGGAACCTCCCAAGATCTCCTCCGGTTTCAACAGTTGAGATCATTCCGTGGAACACATCCGTAAGCCTATCAGAGGGAGAGACCTGGGCCGCTTCCTTTAGAGCAGTTGTGAAGTCCTCTCCAAAAACATCAACCTTTCGCAGTATCCTGCTGGCCTCCGACGATATCTCTCCATACTCCTCAAACTCAGTTAAAAGGTCAAACATTGCAACAGGAGGAACACCGGAACCCGCCACAGCAGCCATCTGGTTCAGCGCAAAAGGAAGGTTGCGGTCTATTGAGTTCTCACGGCTTGAACTCCTCTGGAAAGGTATGAAATACATGATCCCAAAGACAGAGGCAGCAGCTATGTACGGTACTGACAAGGTCAGCATTATCTCAAGCATCGTTCCAAAGCTGTAGAGGTAGTTGACAGCAATCATGGCTGCAAGTACTACTAAAAAGGTGAGAGTTGAAGTCATCAACATCTCTGAAACATAAGTTCTGAACAAGACGCTCATGTCGGCCTTTTCCAGCTCTATCTCAAGGTCGTGAAGGGAGTCAGAAACCCGGTCGGACAGGCCTCCAAAGAGGGCGTTAGCCATGCCTGAATAGGTCTTAGCCTCCAAAAAACGGCTGAACCTGGACATAGATGTGACAACCTCCTTTAACTATTTAGAATATGTCGCCTTCCTCGCCCTGGAAAGCCTTCTCCTTTGCATAGACCTTGAGACCCTCATCTCCAAACTTGAACGGATGGACCTTCTTGTCATGGTCTGTTCCTCTCATCTTCCTTACCAGGATCTGATTCGAGAGCTCCGCACCCATCTCGGCAAGCCTCAGAGTCACCACACCGTCAGCTATGAACTCCTCAACACCATACCTGGAGATTTCATTAGGAGCAGAACTTTTTATCTCACCTACATAAAATGCCGTGCATTCCAGATCCCTTAGCTCCGCATTCATGTCAAGTATAAGTTTTCTCACATCCTTTACAGAATCAACATAGAGATTTAGCGCTGTCAATGAATCTATAACCACTCTTTTCGCATCATTCTCCTTTATAGAGCTTCTTATGAGGTCTATTATCTCATCGTGTTGATATGGGTCGTACTTGACTATGTTAAGAGAGCCCTCCTCAATCTTCTCCTCAAAATCCCATTCAAAAGGCAGGTTGGAAACAAGCTGTTCCTCTGGCTCCTCAAAGGACACGAACAACGCATTATCATCGTTCTCCTCTATACCTCTATATAAGAATTCCATGCCAAATGTTGTCTTTCCAGAACCTGCAGGACCAGCTATAAGAACTGTATGGGCTTCAGGTACTCCTCCATTCAAAAGCTCATCCATCCCGTCTATAAACGTCTCAACCCTGTTTTTATCTGGCATCACATAGAAATGCCTGGAGCTACAATAAATAACTTCCCCCTGTTACGGGTGGTCGGAAGGCTATAGATTTCTCCCGTCCTTGAAGTGGATGTTTCTTCCGAACCCGATTTTTCTCTTCCTGTGGAAAGGCACAACCTTACTCCACCCCGCCTTCTTGTCAACTTCCATAACAGTATCTTTTTAGAGCCTATAGATTAAATATCTTGGGAAACTGGGAAAAACAGTTAATAAACAAAAACCTTCAGAACAAAAAAGGGGGATACAATGGTAGAGAGAGAAGAGACCGGGATAGAAAAACTGGACGAGGTGCTTCAGGGAGGTCTGCCGAAGGGAGCCACAGTGTTGCTTGTAGGGCCGCCTGCATCCGGCAAGCCAGTGATATGCAGCCAGTTCCTTAATCACGGGCTGGAGAAAAGTCAGGCTGGGCTGTACATGACAATGGACCTGGCTCCTGACGAGATAATAGAAGACGCAGCAGACTTCGGATGGGATTTCGAGAAGCATGGGGAGAAATTCAAGATAATGGATGCATACTCCTGGAAGCTAGGAGAAGAAGTCAAAGGAAAATATGCAGTGCAGGGGCCTTCAGACCTCAATCAGCTCAACATGACATTTACAGACGCCATAAACGATCTGGAGGATGTGAAGAAGAGGATAGCAATAAACTCTATATCAACACTTTTACTGTATACTGATCCTTCTTCTACATCAAAGTTCCTACAGGTAGTGTCAGCAAAGTCGCAGGCAAAGGACGGAGTGCTGTTGATAACTGTTGAGGAAGGAGTTCACGATGAGAAGACAATGTCCATGCTTGAGTATCCTGTTGACGGAGTTATACAGTTGAAGACGGAGGATGACGAAAAGTATTTCTCAGTGGAGAGAATGGACAAGACAGACCACGGAAAGGGATGGCACAAATTTCGAATAGAGGAAAACGGGATAGAAACGGTAGAGTAAATCAGTCCTCAAACGGATTCTCCTCAACTTCTTCAACATCTTCAAAGGGGTCTTCCTTGTCTGACCTCTCATCCTCAGATGCTGCCTTGAACTCCTTCTTCCTCTCCATAAGCTCCTTGTGAGCCTCCCCCATGTCAGCAGATACATTTCTACCCTGAAGACCTTCAGTCTCTGTATCCAATTCATCAGAGTCGTTATCCACGGCTTTCAGGATCTTATCCGGATCCTTGTAGTACTCAGACACTATACGGGAGACCTCCGGAAAGCTGGTATATCCCTTGTCGCGCATCCACTTGAGGACGCGCTTCCGGTCCTCTATCTCCTCCTCAATCTCCTCACCTGTAAATCCAAAACGCTGTCTGATCTCGTTGACAAGATTTGAACGGCCCTTTATCGAGAAAGTATCGTCTATCGGAGTCCAGGAGATATACTGGTTTGTCCTCGGGGAACCCTCAGGAGTTATCGCCTCCACCTCGTATACTCCCTTGACCCTTCTGGCGCTCTTGCCATACTGAGAGGCTTTTGTCATGACTACAATAGCATCAAGAGTCTCTACAAGAGAAGGTGAAAGTTCTATAGGAGGAGTAGTAAGTCTTTTAACAACTTCAGAAGGTGAAGATGCGTGTATAGTTCCTATAGAAGGGTGTCCGCTACTCATTCCTTGGAAAAGTACTGAAGCCTCCTCTCCACGGACCTCTCCCACTATAACATAGTCAGGGTTCTGTCTGAAGGACTCCTTCAGAAGTCTGAACATGTCTATATCCGTCTCCTTTCCTCCAAACCCTGTCCTTGCGACAGACGGTATCCAGTTCTCATGCGGTAATTGGAGCTCTCGGGTGTTATGAAGTAAAATATTATTTCCTACAAACCGCTCTGGTCCTGGAACTGAGATGTCGTATACATATTCCTCATTTACATCGATTTTCTCAACACTTATCACGCGATCCCAATAGATATCAGAAAATGCAAGGTTATCAAGTTTCTTCTCCTTTGTGGATATGGCAATCTCTTGGAGAAACTTCCTCCCTAGGTTGTTAACATTATTACGGTAGTTCCACTGTATCTCATAATTCTCATGTACCTCTTCTCCAAACTCCGGATCTGTAGGTATGATATCATTCTTCTCATGATGTGTTCCGCTTCTTTCTATCGCTTCGTCCAACATCTCCATCTTTCTTTCCTGGATAAACCCTACCTTTTCAGCGAATTTTTGTAAGAATTTCTTTGACGATATAGAAAGCTCGATACAGCCGTCTGATCGTTCATAATCGTTTATATTGGAAACTATCCCTAATCTCAGCAATAGGTCTTGAACCCCTCTCAAAAGCTCATGACTTTGAGATGAGCAGGAGACCTCATGTTTTTTCACACCTCCATCGGCGCTGAAATATCCCTTCAAAAGTTGGCCTATATGCTCAGCTGACATATTCCTACAGAAATCAGGTATCTTCTTACTTGCTGACCGGCCATTGAATCCTATTCCCCGCATCAATTCATATAGAAGTACAGAATTCAAGCTCACCGTGCCATCCGGCTTGATAGAATGGCCTATACCAAGCTCTGCAGCTACACTGGTAAGACTTTCCTTAATACTCCAATCGTTCGTAGTAACAAGCACAACGTTTTCATTCCTAAAGTCGTAGCTGCCATCTCCAAGCCAAAGACCCCACAACTCCGCCAATTTATCTCCAACATCAAGCTTCAGCGGCAAGGTTGGGCCGCTTCCTTTAACTCTCACTACACCTTTACCATTAACTTCAATCTCGCCCTGTTCGCGTAATGCTTGTAACTCTTTCCCACGAATCATCCCCTTTCTCCTCCAGTATTTAAATCCGCTCTCTGAAATATCTCCTATCGACTTAACCTCTTCCCAATCAACTTGATCGTACAAGCTCTCAAGAAAGGATCCTTCCACAAACACTCTCTCTTTATCCCTAACCGTCTGTAGCACATCAATTTGCGGTGTTTTTTTCCTAGCCCCAAGGATTCTAGGTGTTGCGATACACTGTTCCTCCGCATCTCCCGGCCGGACCTCAACCAACCTGCCCTTGTCAAGTGTGAAGAGAGAGTGATCTGCAGTCGCCCTCACTTCTCTCCCAGAAGCAGTCTTTATCCTATAAATGTCTTTAGTCGTCTTATGCCGGTACACTGCAGCGGGCTTCCGGTAATCTAGTGAATACTCCTCATCAATTGTCGCAACACAAATACTATCTCCGCTGTAAATGTTTGCACGCTCTGCTCCATCTGCCATTTCCTCCCCGCGTGCATCTATAAGAGGATCTGCAACCTCCTCTATTGGTTTTTTAGTTTTCTTACCATTAACCAACATCTCAATCTCCGTATCTCCTGTAACACTATCCTCAATGGAGACTATTTTCTTTGCAGGAGGTATAAACGCCACTATAGAGTTAAGGAAAGATGTCTTTCCTGAAGCAGTGCCTCCAGCGATCAATAAAGATTTCTGGTGCTCCATGAGCATCCAGAAGTATGCCATTATATCCAGGTTTGCAGTTCCAAAGTCAAGCATGTCTACAGCAGAATAAGGAACCTCCTGGAACTTTCTTATGGAAAATGTAGGTCCCTGCGTTGTCACGTCCTCGGTAAGTGAGGCGTTGACCCTTGATCCGTCAGGAAGGGCTCCATCCAGGAGCGGCTCGGAGTAAGAGACATACTTTCCGCAGCGCTCCGCAAGCTTTACAACCAGCTTCTTTAGATTCTTCTCATCCTCGAAAACCAGGTCCGTCTTTATTGAGCCGAACTTGGAGTGTACAATGTATACAGGGATCCCTGTCCCCGAACAGCCTATGTCCTCTATGTAGGGGTCGTGCATCAATGGTTCGATCTCGTTGAGGCCTGCAAAGTTCCGATATACAAAGTAGAGGAGTTTCTGTCTTCCTGCTCCAGACAAATCAAATCCCAGCTCATCCAGGAGTTCGTCAGTCTTGGATGCCAGATAGTCCACGACCTCCTCTCCTGTCTCAAGCTCTGTTATGGATACATCTATCTTCTTCTCGAGAGCGCCCTTCAGGCTCTCAAAAATGTTTCTATCCTCTTCCGAAAGGCTTGGTTCGTCTATCTTGTAGACTAGTTCCTCCTCTTCACTGTCCCAGCTTATATGTGCTCTTGCAAAAGGTTTAAGAAGAGGATACTTGACATCAGTTTCAGATAGGTTCTCTATCTCAGGAAGAGATATCAGCTCCTCGGATGCGCTCTTTATCCGGAAATCCGTCTCCTTACCTTTCTTCCCCCCTCCACCGAACAGGCTCTTTAGGAATCCAAAGACCATTACAGCTAGAAATTGGCATTTCCCAAGTTAAATAGGTTGTGTGGCATGGCTTCTCTATGGTAGGGAAAGTTAGAATTAACTTACATCAACCGCTCTTCCAGTATAATTTGCTCTTACCACGGACAAAACAGTCTCCGCGACATTTTCCGGATCCTCTCCTCGGAAACCGGTCATCCTTGTAGCAGTCAACTTGGGGCAGACAGCGTTGACAGAAACACCCGAACCCTTCAAATCCTCTGCTACAGCTTCCGTAAACCCTATAACTCCAAACTTGGAGGCGCAGTATGAGATGTACGGAGAAGCTCCGCTCTTGCCCAGGACAGAGGCAATGTTGACTATCTCGCCAGTTCTCTGCCGTTCCATAAAATGCGCAGCAGCCTTTGTGCCGTAGAAGACGCCGTCAAGGTTTACCCTCATAGTTTCGCGCCATTCCTTGATAGAGATATCCTCTAAAGAATCCTTCATCAAGATTCCTGCGTTGTTGATCCATGCATGGATCTGTCCAAAGCGTTCCACAACCTCTTTAGCGCAGTCATTCATAGACTCCCATTCCCTAACATCGGTTTTAATGAAAGCAGCTTCACCTTCAGTGTTATTTTCTATCTTCTCACGGGTAGGAACACCGCCCTCCCTTGGCTCCTTTCTTATGTCAGCAACTACTACTTTAGCGCCTTCCGAAGCAAACTTTAGAGATGTAGCTCTTCCAATCCCTGAAGCAGCCCCTGTTACTACAACTACCTTGTCTTCAAAATCCAT
>JAXINT010000105.1:0-23039 GCA_034190605.1 Asbonarchaeaceae archaeon (SeqCode)
AGGTCATATGGAAGCCCCTTCCAATCTCTGATTGGTAGTGGGTCACTTCACTTTGTTTGTCTTCTATCTCATGCATTCTGCGCCTCGTGGCTTCGTTGAATCGCAACCTAGCTCAAATACCAAGCTACCTGACTACCTGCCTAACTACCTGAACTCGGCGGAGTCCTTTCTCCTGAAGCTCTTCTCTCCCTTTTCCGCGCTCTCCTGTCTCTCCTTTTTCTTCTCTCTGACCTGTTCGTATTCCGTGGTTATGGACTCTGAGAATTCTCCAAAGCCAGCTTCTTTCATCTCTTTCTGGAACTCCTGTAGTTTCTGCTTGTCCAGGTCTTCCATTGGAGGGAAGATCGCGCCTGTTGGAGTTCCCGCGTTCTCTTCATCCGCAAATCTTGGGAAGACTATCATGTAGAAGTGTTCCAGTCTCTGGCCTGCCTCTTTTCCGTTGTTGACAACTATCGAATAGCCGTCAGCTCCCAGGCCGTTCTTGGCCTTCTCACCGACAATTCGCGCCACGTTAAACATCTCAAGAAGCTTTTTTCCAAGGTCCTCGGCTGATTCCACGTGGTCCTTGGGTATGACCATGGTGTGGCCCTTTGCCCTTGGGTTGATGTCCAGCCAGGCCCTGAAGTTGTCCGTCTCGTGGACTGTAAGTGTCTGCTGCGGGTTGTCCAGGAGCTGGCAGAATATGCAGTCACCGCCTCCAGGTTGCTGTGGCATAGCTACATTTAGGCCTCTGTGCTTAAGTTATAAAACGGTTTCCCTATTTAAGAAATCGGAGAGTGTGAGAAATCTCTCTGGAGCATATCTGGGAAAGATCGGATATAAGAGCAGGAGCCAAACTGCTACTATAAAACTCCTATTTCTAAATGCGTAACAAGTCTACAGTTCTCCACCACGGATTTTATAAAAATTTTTATCCCTATAGATATACTGGAGTGTTAAAGGTATGAAAAAGGACCCAGATAAGGCTGATGGAGAAATTAATCATCCTCCACTTGAAAAACCAGGACTCATAGAGAAAGGGATAAATAACATTTCAAGCGCTTTCAAGGCAGGAGCAAGATACATAAAAACAGGTTTCAAATGGCTTACAATTCCTGCAATCCTTACAGGATCGTTGTACTGGTCTGGAGCTTATTTTGGAGCTTTTGACAGCGAGACAAGATACAAGGGCAAAATAAGGTTAGAATCCTCATACTTAGAGGATGAGAACTATGAGGTCACATACAAGAACGAGTTTGGATTTAACGCTTGGTATCTGGAGACAGAATCGGGCGAGTTAAGATTTGAAACAAAAATGGGTTCAGAACTAGGCCGCCAAAGATTCTGGGATAATAATCTCCACAACATCGAGATGAGAGAAGGAGGAAAATGGAAGGATATAGGGGGTTACAAGGAGCTTAAAGATATATTTGACCAAATAACTGATACTGTGGCAAGTAGATATAAAGAAAAGGAACTAAAAGATGCCTTGGGACAATACAAAGAATGATACTTCTGGAGGACAAACCTCCGACCTGAATCCTAGAAATAGTTTTATAAACCACCGATCCCTATTTTTTAAGGTGAATGGAGGTTTCAGAGATGGAAGACAAATCAGAAGATATAAGCTTTGATAAGCCGGTTGAGGAAGGTAAAACCTACAAGGTGGAGATAGAGGACCTTGGATCCAAGGGAGACGGAATAGCGCGAGTTGACAACTTCGTGGTCTTTGTACCTGATGCAGATGTCGGAGAAACTGTAGAAGTGGAAATAACTTCTGTCGGAAGGAGATTTGCATTCGGAGAGATAGTTGAAAGAGATGTAGAGGGCTACGAGAAAGAAGAGACGGAAGAAGTCCTAGACAAGGAAGATGAAGAGGAAAGGGAAAAAGAAGAGGAAGAGAAAGATGATCCTCTGGAAAAGGTAGATATAGAAGAGGATTCCGAAGAAGATCTCGAGGAACAGCTTGAAGAAGAGCTTGATGACAGTCCACAGGCAGAGCGCTATGACAGGGAGAGAGTCGAAGAGGAAGAGCTCTGAGATGTATAGAGGTAAAAAAGATGTCAGAAGACCGGTACAAGAAGGAGTCTAGCGAAGAAGATCCAGTAAGCCGTGAGGATCAGGAAAGAGTCAGATACGGCAAGGAGACAGAGGACGAAGATGTGGACGACAAGTACAAGGACGGAATAACCAGGGAAGAACAGGAGGAGTCCAGGTATGGCAAGGAAGTGGAAGAGGAAGGACTTTCAAGGGACTGAGATTCTCTGAATTTAGGAGGTTCTATACAGCATGATAGAAAGGATACTGCCGTGGATGGAGGCTAACCCCGGACTTGCAGTCGCTGTTAAAGTTGTCACGGTTTTAATAGCTACCTACATAGCTGTAAAGATATTTGACGAAGTTCTCAGGCGGCACTTCAGAAGAGTCTCGAGACAGATGGATCTAGAAAAGACCTCTTATGTACTTGTAAGGAGGCTGATAAGGGCAACGATATACATTATAGGAGTTTCTTCAGCCATATACATGATACCCAGCCTTAGACAGCTTTCCGTGGCTCTATTTGCATCAGCAGGTTTTGCAGGCATAATCATAGGCTTTGCAGCAAGAGAAGCTTTCTCAAATATAATTTCAGGCATATTTATAGCTATCTTCCAGCCCTTCAGCGTAGGAGACAACATCGAGATCGAGAACTACTACGGAACTGTGGAGGACATAACTCTGAGACAGACACTGTTAAAGACACCAAGCAACGAGAGAGTCGTGTTCCCGAACAACACCATGCTAAACAGCAACCTGATGAACTACTCCTTGAGAGAGGAGAAGAGCCGTTACGAGGTCAGGTTCATGATCTCATATGACTCTGATATAGACAGGGCCAAGGACATAATACTGGAAGAGGCAGAGGAACACGAGCTAACAGAACACGGGGAATCTTCAGTTATCGTAAAAGATCTTGCAGACTCGGGAGTAGTGTTAGAACTCAGGATATGGGCCGGAGATCGTGGAAACGCCTGGAGCGCAGGCCAGGACCTAAGAGAATCAGTCAAAAAGAGATTTGACCAGGAAGGAATCAGGATTCCGTTCCCACAGAGGACTATCTCATATCTGGAAGACCTAGGTGACTTCTCCCACGGCTGAAGTTGGTGGGCTTCTCAGTCAGTCTACTGTTTTTTTTCTAAGCCGATATGGCTTGTTCTTTATGTTCAAATAGCTGAGTTAGGGGTATAGTCACAGATACCCTGCTATGGGTCAGCGGACTCCCGAAATCAGAGATTTCGGTCGAGTCCTGTCATCTTCCTTATGGAAGAATGACAGAGGAAACTTCCCAAGGAAGTTTCCGAGACTGAACTTCTTTGAAGTTCAGAACCACTGGAAGGTGGCGGGTTTTCTCGGTTACAATCTATAAATGAGCTGTTCTAGAGTCTAGACCAAAACTGATATAAATATAACGCACTATAGGGCGTTATAGGGAATTATAATGACAACCACTGTACAGGTTTCCGATGAGACGCAGAAAAGGCTGGAAGAGGCGAAAGACCATCCAAGAGAGACCTTTGACGAAGTGATAATAGAACTTCTTGACGAGAGAGAAGCAAGGCTTAAAAAGAAGATAGAACGAGCTAAAAAGCAAGAAGGAGTGCCTCAAGAAGAGGTTAAAGAGCTGTTAGGTTTATGAGCTACGAAATAGAATGGAAAAAAGAAGCTATAAAGGACCTTCAAAAACTAGAAACAGAAGAGAAGGAGAGAATAGTTGATAAGATAGAATGGTTCTCTGGATATCCAAAAAGACGGAAGAATATCAAGTTCATAGACAAATTCAGCTGTCACAGGTACAGAATAGGAGATTTCAGAGTTTTCTTTCGAAAGAACAACGATGATAGCCTGATAGAGATACTTGCAGTGGAAAGAAGAGGCAAAGCTTACAGGTGAGAAAAACGGGATGTTTCACCAACGTATTTAAAGGTTTATCGGAACCTCATGTTAGAAGGTTGATACAATGGTTGCTGAATTCATTGTTTCTGGAACCGCAGAGCTGGGACGGGAGAGCCAGCCCTTTGAGAAGGAGATAGAGGCTGAGTCGGAAAAGGACGCGGAAGACAGAGTATACAGCATGTTTGGAAGTAAACACGGAATCTCAAGGGCAAATGTTAGAATAGAAAGCCTTGAGAAAGCTTGAGAGGTATGAGAAATGTCTGAAGAACTGGATAAAGAAGAGCTACAGCAGGCTATGCAGAGATACCAGCAGCTACAGCAGCAGATAGAGGCAATGCAGGAGTACCAGGAAGATATCGAGGAACAGATAGAAGAGCTTAAGACCACCAAGGAATCCATAGCAGAGTTGGAGAAGGCTGAAGAAGGAAAGGAGATCATAGTTCCTGTAGGATCAGGCGCCTTTGCAATAGCAGAGATAAAGGACAGTTCGCAGGTACTTGTGAACATCGGTGCTGATACACTTGCAAAGAAGGATACAGAGAAGGCTCAGGAGCTGATGTCTGAGAGGAAAGAGGAAATGGAGGACGCTAAAAAGGAGATGCAGGAGAACCTCAACAGCGACAAGAAAGAGATGCAGGAACTTATGCCGAAGCTTCAGAAGATGCAGAAGCAGATGCAGGGTTAAAAAGGCTGAAAAAGCTGGATAACAATGTTTGAGTCTCTAAAAGATTCTATAAAGAGCTTCTCGGAGTCCGTAAAGTCCGCTGTTGTAGAAAAGGAGCTGGACGAGGATACCTTGGACGACATTCTATGGGATCTTGAACTCGGGCTGCTCAAGAACAATGTGGCGCAGGAAGTAGTTGAACAGCTAAAGAAAGATATAAAGGAACAGCTGACAGGTGAGAAAGTTGCAAGGACGAGAGTGGAGCAGGAGGTCAAGGAAGCATTAAGAGAAGGAGTTAAAGATGTTCTAAAAGCTCCGGATATAGATATAGAGTCAATTATGGGTGATGAGCCTTTTCTCACTGTTTTCATGGGTATGAACGGTAGTGGAAAGACCACCTCCATAGCTAAAGTTGCTCATAGATTCATGGACGACCATTCAGTACTTCTAGCTGCTGGAGACACCTTTAGGAGCGCTGCAATAGATCAGCTACAGGAACACGGTGAGAAGCTTGGTCTTGAGGTCATATCCCACGACTACGGCTCCGACCCTGCCGCAGTCATATACGATGCCAAGGAACACGCAGAGAAAGAGGGTATAGACCTTGTACTGGCAGATACTGCTGGAAGATCTCATTCAGATCAGAACCTGATGGACCAGCTTGATAAGCTCTGTCGTGTAAACGATCCAGATCTGAAGATACTGGTTGTTGACGCGCTCTCAGGAAACGATGTGGTTCAACAGGCCGAAAAGTACGAGGAAATCGGGTTTGATGCAATTATTATCACAAAGATGGATGTGGATAAGAAAGGTGGAGCAGCACTGAGCCTTGGATATGTAACTGGGAAGCCTATACTTTATATCGGAACCGGTCAGAGGTACGGAGATCTGGAGAGGTTTGATCCGGATGAGATGGCTGATAAGATAGTTAGGTAGATACTTTAACTAGACAACTCCTTTTTATGTGAGGGTTCTGCTTAACATTTGGAAATCTATGTACCGTTAGAGTGAGCATTTTTTAATACCTCCCCCATAAATACGCAAAGCCATACATACCGGAGCTGTCTATCATGGGAACCGATCCAGAAGGCGACAGGAAGCTCAACACCTATCACTTGAGGGATGTGCAGGAACTCTTCCACAAGTACAAGTCGATTATAGAGTTCCACGACAACAGCAGGTGGGATAAAGTATTTGACGAGGTCGAATATTTCAAACCTTCAACCAAAATGGAGCCTCTAGAGTATCTGGACCGTATTACGGGTGAAGGGAAATTAAGAAGACAGGAAAGCGATATGGATCTGCTAGTGGTGGAGTATGAATACAAGAAGGACGAAGAGGGACAAGAGACTAACGAAAGAGAAGATATACGGAGAGTCCAGTATCTTGAAGTGAAGTCAAAGCCTGTAGAGAGGTGTCTGGAAAGCGGGTTCAAACAGGTAACAACTGCAAAGGAAGTATGGAATGAGCTTGGAGTAAACTTTATAGGCCAGTTAATTTACTGGCACACCCCTGAATATATAATAAAATCCGATCCGGAAAAGGACGTGGAAACCGAGCTGTTCCCTGGCAGCTTCCTCTCCGAAGACATGGTGGAGGAATATCGAGACTAATTTATATTACTCTTCTTTGGGCACCACAAATCCCTTGTCCCGGTACATGTTGTTGGCGTAATACTTTGCAGTTATTGCTGCAAGAACGGCCTCAAACTCAGTGGTACTATGGATGTTCTCCGTGTTCATTCCCAGATCCTCAAGGTCTGGATCTCCTTCGATACCTAGTATCTCTGCAGTTACCATGGGCCTGCATTCAATTATCTCGGACTCCGGGGCATGTCTCTTCAGGGAGTTCTTCATGAATTCGGTTCTCTCCATCTCTGCCTGGTCATGCATGTCACGCGGTAGGAAGCTGTAGCCCTCATCAACTAGCTCCTCCTCTTCATCGCTGAAACCCTTTAACTTGTGATCTGCCTTGAGAGGTGTTGTAAAGGCCACTACCTCAGGTTTGCGGTCTGCAACCATCTCAAGTATCCTCTTGTCCTCCTTCTCTGAGAAGCACTCCAGCTCATCGGATATAAATGCAACTCCGCAGGGAATACCTTTCTCCTTCTGCATTACCAGGCCGCAGAATACATCTTCTGACATTGCCGCTCACCCCAGTTTTGGTGGAAACTGTTTTAAAAACCTGGATCCTGCAGGTCTGAAGAATTTAAACCAGGAAGTTCAAATAGACCGTTATGAGACTGCTGGAACCTCTGAAGGATGAGCTTGACAAGAACTTCGATCTGGCGCAGTCCACAGAAAAACTTATTTCAGAGGAGCGCGACATGCTTCAGGGTGAGGCGGAGGAAAGAGTTGTTCTCTTCAAGTTTTCAACAGATGTTTGGGACTCAGTTATAAATTCTGGAGAACTCAGCAGCTTTGAAGAGGCTGCAAAGAAATCTTCACAGGCATACAGGAAGATGATCGAGATAAACTCAGTAATAGAGAAATTTAACGAGTTCGGAGACCGTATAATGTATACTCCCTTAATGAAGCAGACCATGAACCGTTACAACAGGGAGAAACTCCTTGACGTTATAAGAGAGATGTGTTCTGAGATCTCCGACACTTTGATGGATGCGAGAGAAGCCGTGGATAGACTTATACAGACCGAATGTCCCGTGTGTGGCAGGAGGTTCCCAACAAGAAGCGCCATGAAGAGCCATGTAACCCAGAAGTCAGATCCAGAGCATCAGGCATTTCAGGATCGGATAAGATAAATAGGATTTAATCTATCTCTCTATTTTTGAGACGATCTTTTCAGCAACCTCTTCAGCAGTTATATCCGAAGTGTCTATAACGTAGTCAGCCTCCTTCTCCTGTGTAAGGTAGTTGAAGTCATACATCTCCCTCCAGTTCTTGACCTCTTCGTGCTGCCTCTCCTTTATATGTTCCTTCGCCTCCTCCACGCTTATATCGTCTCTCTCAGCAGTTCTCTCAGCTCTATCGCTTAGAGGAGCATTAAGCCATACAGTAAGGTCTGCCTTGTCCTCTACCATATATATGGAAAGCTTTCCCTCAATAACCACGTTTCCCTGGCCTGCAACCTGTTTCTGTAGATCATCTATACTTCTATTGATATCTTCATCAGCCATCTTTCCCTCTCTCCAGCCCTTGACAGCGGATTCTGATTCGTTGATTCCATCCACTTTCTCCTTCAGGTATTTGCCAGGTGAGAAATAGTCCAGGCCTAGCTTGTCCGCAACAAGCTTTCCAACCGTCGATGATCCAGATCCCGGAGGCCCGGTCACAACTATTACTGTCATACAAAAGAAATAGAGCGTAGGTTTAAATAATTTTTTTGGACTTCCACCTTATATTTCTTGAAGAATCTCATCAAGCCCAGAGATATTTACTCCACTAGTATCGAGCACATCTCCTTCAGTGGTGAAGTACGGGAAGTAGTGGACAGGTATTCCTCTCTCCTCTGCCGTCTCCGCCTCCTTCCGCATTCCATCGGTTGCCTCCTCCTTGTCTGTAAGCGCTACAACCGCATCTATCGGATACTCCTCTATAAGGTGGATTCCCTGGTCTCTCGCATACTGGTCTATATCGCTCTCCGTGTGGTATTCGGGATGTGTCTGGGTGAATAGATATTTCAGATGTGGACTCTCAACATGGATGTCATGCTCCATCAGAAGTCTTGTTGATTCGTGTAAGAACTCCTTCTTGAGCTCAGTAGCCTTGGAAGGGTTTATCCTTACCGGTGCTGCGAAATATACTATCTTCATAGGCCAGAAATATCTCTACCGCTTTTTAAGTGTTTTGCCTCCGAATATCTGCGCTTTTCAGTTGTTTAATACATTCTTCTGAAGTTTTAAAGGATCTGTCACAGTTGTACTCCGTGAAAGGCCCTACATAGCTGTCTGGCTTTATTATCCACACGGGTTTCCCTGTCTTTGACGCATAGTTTATCTCGTATTCCACACCAGAGCTGTAGACCATCTCAGGGAAGTACACCACGACCATGTCAGACTGGTCTATAAACTGCTCATCCCTCTTGACTGTATGCTGGTTTATAAGTTCTCCGGTCTTATCGTCTATACCGTCGGCAGGATCTATCTCTATAGGGTCGTAGACGGTTGATACTCCTCGCAAGTTGCTTACATGGGCCTGTATCTTTTCCATGTGTTCGTCTCCGAGGTTTGAGATAGGGAAGGACTGGTAGACCAGTGGTCTTTCAGGCTCAAAGATCAGGTTGTACAGGTTCTCGGCAGGGTGCTGCCTGGCTATGATGTGGAACGGTTTCTGATGGTGGTTGGATAGTATCCTGTTGGTGTACCTCTCCACCTCCTGCCACCTCACGACCTCCTCCAGGGAAAGGTTCAGCCCTTCAGGAAGCTCATCGTTGGCCTGCAGCCTCTCATGTATATCTGGCTCGTAGTCTATTATCTGGATGTAGAGGTCAGGGTTAAGCTGCTTGAGATAGCTAGTGTTTATAGCGGGCTGTGGACCGTTCTGGATCCAGAAAGAGGCATGCGCATCAAGCACATGTACCTTTGAATCGTCCTGTATCTCGGCCTTGAGCGACTCCAGGGCTGCTGACCTCCAGGCGCTTACAGTAGAATCCGGGAACTTTATAAGCTCGTACTTCCCAAGGTCTGGATAGTCCTTTCTACCGATCTCCAGAATCTTTGAGCCAAGGTCGTGGATCTCTACCTCTTTACCGCGCTCCCCACATAGCTCTCTGAAATTCTTCAGGTACTCCTTCTCACCACACCCTGCGATACCGCTGCAGAATACCAGCATCTATAGATAAAAAATCTGCCAGGATATTTATAAGACTTAGCAGTTCAACCCATAAAGGATTGCATGTGTGAACCGGGACTAACAGATTTAAACAGTTGTGAACCTGGGACGGAATGCTTTTTAAACCGGTTTCGACAAGTATTCAAGAGGAGATGATCAACCATGAAAGCAAAGCACTACGAGGGAGAATACATACCTTTTGACAGGCGGGAGTACACTCCAATGCCCATGGGAGAATTCATAGACAAAATTATGGAAAGAGATGAGAGAGATTTCAACGGGATAGGATTATACTCCGAAGACAAGTCGCCCATGATCAGGCTGAACCAGCACGAAAGATTTGAGGAGTTAAAGAGATACCTTGAGGGAATAACTGAAGAAGAGTTTGAGGATGAGCCTATACAGCTGAATGATGCACGCCTGTCTGGACTGATAGCTCCAGAGCTTAAAGTTCCGTATATACAGGCGATGCACAGCATTCTAGATTATGGAGCAATAAATAAGGGAGATATAAGCAGAGGTCTGTTCTACGGCACTCAAATGAGGTATTTTACAGCCGAAGAATCCGATGCGACTCAAGGCAGGCTTATAAAAGTTAATGGATACAGTTCAAACTGGCGTAACGGAGTTCTAAACAAGGCAGATCCAGAAGGAAGTAGCTTCAGAAATGCAGACTTCAGAGAAACAGAGCGAAACGGTTTCGATGTAGGTGCTGCAGAGGATATAACTGATGCCGATTTTGGAGGTGAGGAGCCAGAGATATTGGAAATCAGAAACAGAGGGTATCTCAGTTGAGAAACACAAAGATTGTTGCAACCATAGGTCCAGCCTCTAACTCTAAGGAAGTTCTTGGAGAGCTCCTGGACTCAGGAATGGATGTGGCGCGGCAGAACCTGTCTCATGGAGACCACGAACAGCATGGGGACATGATAGACAGGATTAGAGAGGTTTCAGAGGAGCACGAGAAAGACATAGGAGTGATGCTTGACACACAGGGACCAGAAATAAGGCTTAGGGAGGTTGAAGAAGGAACAGAGCTGGAGGAAGGAGAGACAGTTGAGATAGTGACCAGCGATATAGAAGGAGACAGCAAGAAACTTCCAGTCGACTACAAGGACTTCAACGACAATGTATCAGAAGGAGATGAGGTTCTCATAGACGATGGAGATATAGAACTGGTAGTGGAAGAGGTCTCGGACTCGGTAGTCTGCAAGGTAGCCTATGGAGGCACTGTGACCTCAAAGAAATCCGTTAATGTACCGGGCAAGGATCTAGGGCTTCACGCACCAACTGAGAAAGACGTGAAGGACATAAAGTTTGCAGTGGAGAAGGACTTTGACTTCGTGGCACTGTCCTTTGCAAAAGAAGCTGATGATATCAAGGAAGCCAGAGAAATCCTTAAATCAGAAGGAGGACCTGATATAGATATAATTGCAAAGATAGAGCATTTAAAAGCTATAGAGAACTTTGACGAGATACTGGAAGTTTCAGACGGTATAATGGTTGCAAGAGGAGACCTGGGGGTGGAGATGGATGCTGCGGAGGTGCCTAACATACAGAAGAGGCTGATCAAGAAGTGCAACAGGGAAGGAAAGCCTGTTATAACCGCTACACAGATGCTCAAGTCCATGACAGACAGTCCCAGGGCGACAAGGGCCGAAGTATCAGATATAGCTAACGCAGTTCTAGACGGTACAGATGCAGTAATGCTGTCAGAGGAGACAGCCATAGGCCAATTTCCCGGTAGGTCGCTTCAGGTGATGGCTGAGACAGTGGCAAAAACTGAAGAATCAATAGTTGACGAGATACATCATACAGTGCATTCAGAGAGCGCCAACATCGCAGATATAATCTGCAAGAATGTTTGGCAGGCTTCCCAGTACGATGATGTAGATGTGGTGGTTGCTCACACCTCTTCAGGCTACACTGCACGGAACATAGCAAAGTATCGGCCAAAGAAAAGACTGATTGCCTTCACCGACTCCAGGAAGGTCAAGAGAAAGCTGAACATCGTCTGGGGAGTTGAGGCAATCCTGACGGAGTTCCCCGAATACGTGGACGAGATGATCTGCAACTCCGCCAAGGCCCTGTTTGAAAGAGGCATAGTTGGTAAAGAAGACATGTTGGTCCTATCAGCAGGAGTGCCAACTTCTGTATCGGGAACAACTAACATGATGGAGATCAGAAGTGTTGAAAGTCTTCTCGAGGAACACAAAGAGATGAACAGCTCCTAGGTAAACCAAATTCTAAGCTTCAATATCTACCTGATGGTCTCCATCCATATAGCTTCCTATACTGTCTTGTTCTCTGCCATTGCCGTAGTAATCCTTTCCTGGCGCTGCCTTAAGGTTAGTTCCGAATACAAAATTTTCTAGGTCAAAAAGAGATTTAAGCTCATCTAACTCTTTCCAATACCTCATGGCCTCTCTGGGAGATTCTTCAGCACTATCCAAGGCTGCCTTCCCTCTAACGGCCTTGTTATAGACCTCTACCTCAAAATCCCTGATAGCCTCTTCAGGAGAGGTTTCATTGTATTCTTGGATCTCTTGCGCATCTTTCGCATCTTTGAGTTCCGGGGAGTCTTCAGAAGCGCTCTTGAGACTGTTAGGATAAGGCAGATCCAGGATTCTCTTAACCCTGTATAAGGAATACGTGTTCATCCGTGTCATTTTTCCACCTCTGGCGGAAACCACCCAACAACATTAACTTTTGTGTAGTAACAACTATTTATTTGTTTGGGTTTTTCAAGAACCATCCGAGAATCCTCCTATATGGGAGCCTCCATCACCCTCTATTCTTTTCTTATATACCGCGTCCACGGCGTTAAGGAAGTATTCCTCATCAATATCCTCCAGATCAAAATCTCCTATGTTCCCGTCAGATATCTCGGTTATATCCTCCCCTTCATCCCTGTACCGGTCTAAAAGATATGTTTTTCCAGCTTTTTCTTTAATCTGCTCTATAGCTGCACCACTATTTACCTCCATATACTCCTCATTTGACGTTATTTTGTCAGCAACCTTTTCATATACCTCTTCAGGCAAGTGTATGGCTGCTATATCGTATGTAGCCTTTTCTCCCGGTCTATCGTACTCTATCTTTGTGAAACGGCCTGGCCTGACTAGGGCTGAATCCATCTGATCCGGACGATTAGTAGTCGCAGCCCAGTAAACTCTTTCGTTTTCTTCGAAACCATCCATAAGCGAATTTAAAGTACCTATAATTCTACTGTTTAGATCGTTACTAGAACTCGATCCACGAGGACCTGCAAGCGAATCTATTTCCTCTAAAACTATCAATGAAGGAGCATCATCCATAGCTGCGTTTGCTATATCCCTAAGTTTTTCCGCAGATTTACCAACATACTTTCTGACTATTTCAGGCCCGTTTATAAGATACAAGTTGATTCCTGCTTCTTTTGCAATCGCCTTCAAAGAGTGGGTTTTTCCTGTACCCGGAGGTCCATGAAGCAAAACTCCGCCCTTGTCCTTAAAAGGACTTTCCTTTCCAAATGCCTCTGAAACTCCCAGTGGTAATAGTATCTCCTTCCTTATCTCTTCATATTTGTCATCTACACCTCCTATGTCCTCCCTAGTAACCTCTATATCATCAGGGTCGGTCTTATACTCCGACACAGCATCCCTTATCTTGTTGGAAAGCTTCTCCAGCTTTTTATGGAGCTTTTTATTATTTTTCTTAAGCTCCTTACATTCCCTCTTGTACTTCTCTTTTTCCTTTATAAGCTGGTTCTTTACCTCCTTCAGCTCCTCTTTCTCCTCAGAGATCTCCTCAAATAGATTCTGGTAAGTATTTTTACTGGCTCTCATCATGTTAAGATTAGAAGACAAATCTCTTATGAACTCTTCCAGCTCCTCATAACTCTTAAAATCTTCCTCTACCCCTCTTATCTCCAGGGATATATTCTGAACTCTATCATCTTCTTTCTCTTCTTCAAGAAAATCTCTGTAAAGATCTAGATCCGAAATAAAACCTATAAAACTGTCGTATGGTATACTGCCGTCCTCTGTTTCCACCTCTATGTGCTCTATCTCCTTCCTCCGAACGACTTTCCCGTCTCCCTTATTGACCATAGTAATTGCATTCTTGCAACCTCTCTTGTTTATAAGTGTGGGTTTATATGAGATGGAAATTAACTTATGTTAACTTAAGGTCTTATAGATATTAAGTATGTTAAAGTATGTTAAAATATGGGAATGGTGGGGCTGAGATTTGGACCTCTGTGCCTCTCTGATGTGGGAGGCACAGTCAACATCTATATCACACACCTCTGTGCTTCTCTCGCATGAGAAGCATGGTCATCAAATCTGAATGCCGAGCGTAGCGATGGCAGGGCCGAGATTTGAACTCGGGTCCGTACCGCCCCGGGGTACGATGATAGGCCGCTACACCACCCCGCCGCTTTACCATGGATAGGAAGATCAGATCTTCTATGATTCCTGTGGAAAACGCTTTCCCACATTCTGTAGGGGCTCAACTTCTTTTGAAGAGGGGTTGCCTTGAAAGTTCCCTTTACAGGCTAACCACCTGAACAGGTATTGACACACAAGATGGAATAACCTACTTAAATGTACTTGTTAAATCCACGTCTTGATAGGTAGTTCGTGCCCTGGTAGTGTAGTCCGGCCAATCATCTCGGCCTTTCGAACCAATGTTCGGAAGAACTGAGCTTGTGTAGCTCCTTCAGCCACAGGCGATGATCTCAAATAGAAGGTAAAGATAGCCGAAGACCCGGGTTCAAATCCCGGCCGGGGCATGCCGGTTTATTTCTACATACCTCGTTTTACGAACCCCTTTAAAAAGGACACACTAAAGGTAAAAAAATGCCAGACATACACAACTACAGCAAAAAAGCCAGAAAAGCACTAGAAAACATCCAGAACTCAAACCAGATAGAAATACAAAACAAAAAAGATGCCAACAGTTCATGCGCTGGATGAAAACCCTTGAAAACATGAGCTCAGCCAGTATAACCCGTTACCTAATATACCTTAAACAAATACTTAAACACAATGATTGCAGGCTTAAAACCGCAGATGAAAGCTAAATAGAGAAGATAGTCGAACAGATTAACAGATCCGATACTACCATTCGGACTATGCACCTGAAACCAAAAAAGAGTATAAGAAACTGTTAAGAACCTATTTCAGATGGGATAACAACGGCAACCTACCTAAAAAAAGCTGCATGGATAAAAGTACAGTATCAGAGGATAAAAAAGAACGAACACCCCCCAAGTGTTGGCTGCTGGAGGGATAGCCGCACTACTATCAGATCTACTGCCCCGTGCCGGCCAAAAACTGTACTGGGCGAGTTTGGTGGCGGTAGGCCTGGCAGTTATATTTTTGATAGTTCAGGCACTAGAATAAAAAAGCGGGGTATATTCCGCTGTTTCTATGCTATATTAATGTGTTTGATCAGCATGGAATAAAGCAAGAATTTGGGGGTTAGGTTTAGTTTGTTTATCCCAATCTATGTATATTCTATGATCGGTATTATCCTCTTTAACTTCTAGTTGCCAACAATCGAGTTTCTCATACCAATGCATGCCTGGATGCTGTGGAGGGTGTTTGTAGTAGTCAAAAATCATTTCTATAAGAATTTCTGCAATTTCAATTCTACTATCTTTACTTAATGCATCAAAAGCGACTAGAAACCTTTCAGAACAATACGATTTATCATCATATCCTCTTTCTGATAGCCGGGATAGTTCTTGTGGTAGCCCCTTCCTCTCTCGCTCTCTTAATGGTATTTTTGACATCATCTGACGGCTCCTTATCTATTTTTGAAACTTTTTTAATCATATCTATATCTATTGTGCATCTTTTTTCTTTTGGTGTTTTTCTAACATCTTGTTTTTTGACAGTTTTTCTGCTCATGGCTGAGGCACCTATTAAACACAACTACTGTCTGTATTTATAAATCTTTGGTGGGTTTGCATTTTTTGGTTTTGGTGTACCATTGGATTAGTTGTTTTTGCCTGTTTTTGGGTAGTTTGTATATGCCGCTGTCTCTAAACCAACTTCGGTAAAATTAGTTACATTTGTAACTTCGCCGGTTACACGGCCTTTTTGGTGTTGTTTGGCTTTTTCTAAAAATATTACCAGTGCAATCGTGAAAAAGCATCCTACACATCCCTACTAATAAATACAAATTTAAAGCCGAGATTCTAAAATAATCTTTTGTATGAAACTCCACCAATACCTCCCTTCAGCTCTTTTAGCGTATGGAGCAATAGTATTTATAGGCGGTATTCTATTAGGCGCATTTGCCGAAATAATCTTAAGCGCGTTAAATATTTGGTCTCCACCTCTTAGTTTCTGGACAAGCTACTTTGTTAATGGTATATCAGCATTAGCCGTCTATTTAGGCCGGCGCAGCTACATAAAAGAAAATAAGAACTACAATTTCAGGGATGACACAGACTTAGTGATCGCAGCACTTTCAACAATAGGGTTACATCTCATACTGGCTATTATAGGGCTAATCACCTATCCTATGGTAAATAATAGAGAAAGAAGATAATTATCTATAAGAGTCTCACTTTAGGCAGGCCTACAGAGATTAAAAACCTCAAAAAACCGTTACAAAAAACTCTTACTAAATCCCACGATCTACCTGTACACCGCATCCTAGATCAAGACCTTGGTCTTTTTGTACCTCCGACCCCAATCCTTCCATGTAAAGATGACAGAGGATTCCGAGAAGGAAGATATTCCGGAGACGGAAGAAGGGTGGAGGCGGAAGCTGTCCGAGGAGGAGTTTGAGGTACTTCGGGAGCGCGGTACAGAACCTAAAGGATCAGGCAAGCTGCTGCACAACGAGGAAGAAGGAGTATACAGGTGTAAGGCCTGTGGGCAGGCGCTTTTCTCCTCAGATCACAAGTTTGAATCAGGAACAGGTTGGCCAAGCTTCTCCGATGTCCTTGACTCCGATAACATAGAGACTGAAAAGGACCTGAGAAGGATCATGCCGAGGACTGAGGTTCTATGCAGTAACTGCGGGAGCCACTTGGGACATGTGTTCATGGACGGGCCAGAACCCACAGGGAAGAGGTACTGCATCAACTCGGTGGCGCTGGAGTTTGAAGAGGAGTAGAACCAGGGCTACTTAAATCTTGATACATCAGAGCTATAGGAGATAGAAATGACCGAGTGGATATTTGTTACCGGAGGAGTTCTCTCAGGTCTTGGAAAGGGTCTGCTTTCAGCTTCCGTGGCCAAGATACTGCAGTCCCGCGGTCTAAAGGTTGTGCCGGTAAAATGTGACGGCTACCTTAACATCGATCCAGGTACCATGAATCCAATAGAGCACGGAGAGGTCTATGTGCTTGAGGACGGTGGAGAGGTTGACATGGATTTCGGGCATTACGAGAGGTTTCTCAATGTCAATGGAAGATCCTCGTGGAACCTTACCTCGGGCAAGATCTTCAAGTCAGTTATAGACAGAGAAAGAAGAGGAGACTATCTAGGTCAGACAGTCCAGATGATACCTCATGTCACTGACGAGGTAAAGGACAGGCTCAGGTCCGCTGCAGAGGAGGAAGACGCTGATGTAGTCCTGGTTGAGATCGGTGGTACTGTAGGAGATATCGAGAACCAGATATTCCTTGAGGCAGTAAGACAGCTCAGAAGCGAGGAGGAGTCAGTACTCATACATCTAACTCTTGTTCCGTTCCTAGAAACTGTTGGAGAGCAGAAGACCAAGCCCACGCAGCATTCTGTAAAGGAGCTTCAGGAGGCAGGGCTTTCACCGGACATCATAGTGGGTAGAAGCAGCGAAGAGCTTGACAGTGATACAAAGGAGAAAATAGCTCTCTTCTGCGATGTAGAAGAACGTGACGTGATCTCCAACCCCGACCTGGAAAATGTATACAGGCTTCCTCTAAAGCTCTCAAAGGAAGGTATTGACGACAGCATCATGGAGAAACTTGGAAGGAAGAACATCCAGGCAGGAGAAAGTCTTGATAGGTGGAAGGAACTGGTTGACAGCCTGGACAATCCGTCGGATACAGTAAAAATCGCCATATGTGGGAAATACACCGATATCGACGATTCATATGCAAGTATAGAGGAGGCTCTGAAACATGCAGGCGCTCACATGGACACAAGGCCTGAGATACGGTTTGTAGATACTGAAGGAGTGGAGTCTATTGATGAGGCTGGAGAAAGACTGTCAGATTCTGATGCGGTTATAATTCCAGGAGGCTTTGGTTCTAGAGGTGTCAGAGGCAAGATAGAGGTAGCCAGGTACTGCAGAGAAAACAGCAAGCCGCTTCTAGGTCTGTGTTTCGGTCTGCAGTTGATGGTTGTCGAATATGCGAGAAATGTCTGTGGACTGGAAGGAGCGCATTCCACGGAGATAGATGAGGACACCTCTCACCCTGTTATCGATATACTTCCGGAACAGAAGGAGAAAGAGGAGAAAGGAGGCACCATGAGGCTTGGAAGCTGTCCTGCCTACCTAAACGAAGGTACGAAAGTTAGAGATCTATATGGATCGAAAAAGGTATCTGAGCGCCACAGGCACCGTTACGAGGTTAATCCCGAATATCACGACATGTTTTCAGAGGATGGGCTGATTGTATCAGGTTCTTCAGAGGAGGGAAGGCTTGTAGAGTTCATCGAGCTGTCAGGCCATCCGTTTTACATCGGAACACAGGCGCATCCGGAGTTCAACTCCAGTCTAGAAACTCCGAACCCTCTCTTTAAAGGTCTTCTCGAAGCAGGAAGGGAAAAATAGAGCGGAGTTTTAGAAAATTTTATAAGTCTGTCTTCTAAGTTTCCAATTATTAAAGATTAGAGGTTAATATCTAACATCTGTAAGGAGGAGTTTCTGTATGGAAAATGAGGATAAAAGCGAAGAAGGAGTAAGCAGGAGAAGATTTTTGCAGATGATTGGAGCTGCAGCTATTGCCGGACCTGCCGCAGCAGTATATAGCGCTAACTTACCTAAATCCCAAGATACTACCATAAAGCGAGAGAATAATTGTGCAAAAATATATCGGCCCGAAGGAACCTATTCCGTTGTATACGGAACACATACAAGCTCACAAGACTATGATAAGATATCCCAATACTATGACGGTGTTTTCTTTGAAATAAACATGTCTGCAGAGGATAATTACTTGGAAAAACCTTTGGAAGCTCTCTATGGCGCAAAAGAATACGAACAATATAAGGAACTATTCAAAAAAATTGAAGAATACAAGGTTCCTGTCTATTTTTCAGATGTTGAACTGTTGGGAAATATAGATGTAGGAAACTATTCCATTCCACTTGACTCTAGTATAGGAGTACTAGAAGCGCTGACCGGAGGGGATGAATTAAAAGAGGCTTTTTCAAATAACCCTAAAGAGGCTTCCCGAAGAGAACTTATAGGAACCTCTCTTAAAAAAGGCGTAAATTTTGCAGCAGGATTATGGCTTCTTACCCCTATATTGTCTTCTTTAGCTCAATATACGGCATTAAAAGGAGGGTTTAGGTCGGAATTAACTTCAATCCTCAAGAAATATTCCAGTAGGCTCCATCCGGAGATAAATTTAATATCAAATAAGGTTAGGAATGCAGTAATTTCGTATAAACAAAAATCATTGATGAAGGAAAATAAAGACGATTACTACGCGAATTTTATAGGAGGCGATCACACTGTAATCGAAGATTTCCTGGAGGACAGTCAAGAAGAGGGGAGGAATTACATAGAAAGCACTAGACCCTTCTGGAAACATCTTGTTGTCCCGGAAACGATATATAAGACGGTGAAATTCGAATATACTGGTACAAGGTGGAAAGTAGACCAAATACACGAAAATCAAGAACTTAAAAAGATTACTATTGACTAAAACCTAAACTTGGCATGAGATAGTTTTAGAAAATTTTTTCTTTAGATTCTCAAATTCTTCTCTGTTTTCAGCTTCAACGGTCAACCTGATCTTTGGAGAGGTATTGGAGGCGCGGATCAGGATCCAACCATCCTTCAGATCTACTCTGACTCCATCTATAGTTGTAACATTCTTATATTCCTCTGATAGCTCCTCTTTAAGCGCTTCCACCACTTTGAACTTTTCCTCATCTCTGCATTCAAATGCTATCCTGTCGCTGAAGTACTCGGGCATCTCCTCAAGTTTTTCTTCCAAAGAGATATCCATACGGGATATGGCTGAAGCAAAGAATAATGAGGCTGCCACGGCATCGTCCAGAGGAAAGATCTGAGGAACAGCAAAATGGCCTGCTTTCTCCACTCCAAACACCGCGTTGTTCTCCAGCAAAGATTTATAAAGGTAGGTATGGCCTACGCGCTCCCTAACTATCTCAAAACCGTGTCTTTCAGCTACTTCCTCCAGCATCATGGAGCATTCCACGTTTGCAACTATCTTATCCGCAAATCCTTGAGTATGTTTCTTCTGGCCAAGTATTTCATCGAGAACTATGTATGCGGTCTCATCCGCTTCCAAGAGCCGTCCAGAAGGAGTTACAATCGAACACCTGTCCGAGTCTCCATCATATGCTATTCCGAGATCGCTGTCCGTTACCTCTCTCTTCAGCTCTGTTATCGTTTCATCAGTTATCTCCGAATCCCTGTTAGGGAAGTCTCCATCAGGCTCTCCGAACAGAGTCTCCACCTCAAATCCCGATCTTTCAAAGACCTGAGGTGCTGTAAGACCTGCAACACCGTTACCACAGTCAAGCACAACCTCCATGCGGCCGGGACTTACCTTGGATGACAGGTAGTCTATGTACACATCTCTAGGGTCTGCAGATTCAACCTCGCACGGCCCTAATTCAAAATCTCCTTCAAAGAACAGCTCCTTAACAGCCATATTCTCCTCCTCAGTGTATCCAACTCCAGAAGGGTGGTAGAACTTGACCCCGTTCCATTCTCTTGAAAGGTGTGAAGCAGTTATATAGGCGGTCTCAATCCTCTCAACCCATCCGTAGTACAGAGCAACTCCAAACGGCTCCATCCCTAGTTCAACTATCCTCTCAATACCTGTGTTAGCCAGACCTGTTATAAATGCGGTGTAGAGCTCTTCCGAGTTGTTTCTCATGTCGTGCGCCACTACAACTTTCTCAGTATCGCCTCTTCGCTTTAGATATGTTCCGTAGCTCTTTCCTATCTTTTCCATGACCTCCGGAGTTAGCTGATCCTTTCCTCTGATGTCGTAGGCGCGGAATATTGATTCTAGATCCTGGCTCATTTCTCTAGAAGATTTTAGTTCTGGAGGTTTTAAATTCTATTGATATAGGAAACTTTCTACTATTTCTTCTGCTTGATTGAGTTCAGTTTCTTCCTATAAGCTCCTATCGCGTTTCTCTGTGATTTTAGAGTGTTAATAGCTCCCCTAGTGGCCATCAGGAACTTACGGGCGCTTTCAAGGGCGTCTTCCGACTTTTTTGAAGACATTTTTGTAGAATAGTTCATGAGCTCTCTTTGGTTTTTACTCTTTTCAAGATAGTATACTGTATCTTCTCCAATTATTGCAGGCTCAACTTCTTTTCTGTAGCTTTTCATCTTATCTAGAAGGGTTTCAGGTATCTTTGGTACGAAGAGGTATTTTATAGAGATGTGGGGGGTTGGTGCTGGTCTGATTTTAATCCTATCCGTGCAAGTATAGCCTGGCAGGACTGATACATTGTATAGTATGCAGCTACTATGGTCCAGTCTGAGTGTCCGAGCTCTTCCAGGTCGGTTGCAACTTCTAGATCGTGCTCTGCCTTTTGTATGTGGCCCTTGGAAAGATCTGAATTCGGCTCTATTATGGACAGTAGTTGCGGGGTTTGTCTGAAATAACCCCTAATAGCGTTCCTCAACTGATCTTTCTCTTCCTCATCCATTCTATCAGTCCCTTGTTTATGAATTTTTCAGCGCCTATGAAAGTCCTTCTATCCTTTACCAACTCCGCAAACAGCGGCATCTCTATCTCGTCTGCCAAATCCTTTTCTAGAGTCTGGTTTATAGAGATTGTGCGTCCATGTGTTTTTTCTAGCTTTAGAGCTATATCGCCGGTATCTACGTGCTCCTGAGTGGCTAGGTATACATCTAGATCGCTCTGTTTTGTGTTTTCTTCTCTTGCAAATGATCCATAAAGACAGGCAAACAGTATATCTCCCTGCAAAGTTAGAAGCTTCTCTTTTAGATCCTCTGCTATAAACCGCGCTTCCGGATTCCTCTCCATAAACCGTATGGCATCTATTACCTCTCCCATGTGGAGGTATGCCCTGCATATCTCGCTTTCTATGTTCAAACTGCACAGGTAGGAGTTTCCTGCTGTCTGAAGCGCTATAACCTCTTCTTCCACAAGTCTGTGGACTATGGTGTTTGCGCTCTTGTAGTCTATAGACAGCGCCTTGGATATCTGGTTTATTGTTGGTGGTTCTCTTGGTCTTTCTGATAGATACCTTGCTATCCCAAAACCTTTTTCTGATACCATGCATTCTAATCAATACCATACCTTTATGTATTTTAGCCATAGTTCTATGTTATTTTTACATAATGGGTCTCTATCTGCCTAACTTATGGATTGCGCCTTTAGAAACCAGGTTTAAAAGCAGGTAGGGAAATTCCAGAGAAGAAAATCAATGTGAAAAGCATCTCCTCTCTCATGCTTTCCGGACAAGGCTAAGATAGGTATTCTTAAGACAGGTATTCGACCTATCAAAATATCTGCATTTGCCTGTCTCTATACTTAAGATCCTCTATTTCTGAACTTTCCTCGATGAAATCGCAAATAGAATTTAAAGCTAGACCGAAACAAATAGTCGTGAACAAGGCGACACCTGCGCCCTCATAAGTAGAGAGATAATCAATTCCCTCTAAAGAAACCTCTTTATAGCCCCAGTAAGTCGAGAGTGAACCTAAGATAAAACCTCCGATAGCTTTAGAAGCGGACCAGTTCCTCTTCAACTCAAGACCATCTATCTTCTCTCTGACAAACTCCTCGTAGTCCTGGTCCAACCCGTACGTTTCTTTTATCTTAATCTCTTCCATGATCTTGGGATAAGAACTCTGAGGAACTACTACGCTCACCTTCTCATTCTCAGCATTCTCAATGACATGCTGGAAATTCCTGCCTTCCGAACGGAAATGTTTTACAGCTTCTACCTCCTCCCTCTCTAGATAGCTCTCTATGGCCTCTCTATAAAAAATATCAGATCCCATAAAAACATCGCCTTTGGAAAGCTTGTCCTTGATACCTCTAGCCACAAATTCATGGAGATCTCTCTTGTCAAGCTGGTATTCTTCAACTCCCAAGATAGAATAGTCACGCCCTCCCAATTCTGCATTCGCCTCCAGATCAGCTAAAGAATCAGACTCAGGATCCAGAGATAACCACCTCTTATACTGCCTAAGATACTCGAAAGCCTGGTCTCGAGTCTTAATCACATCGCCTGATTTCCACCATAGATACTTGCCTAGAGCATTCCACTTTCTATCTGTCTTCGCTTCCCTTACAAACTGCTCGAGCCTGTGAGGAAAAATACCATACTGCTCTATATACCTGTCAACTTGAGAATTCTCGCCGTAATTCTGTCTCTCTGTCTCTTGATTCATGGGGACTAAAGAAATCTTCCGGTCCAACATTTTAATATCAACCTAATCAACGTAGATAGCTTCTTCATATAGAATCTCCTGACCCGTACCATAATTAAAATCAG
>JAXINT010000190.1:0-19881 GCA_034190605.1 Asbonarchaeaceae archaeon (SeqCode)
GCATGGATCGGATGTAATTGTTAGGTAATAAAAATATCCGTTATGCTTATAAAGGTTGGTTCATTAGGTCAAGAGATGCATGTCAAAGTACAACAAAGAGACAGGCATACATAGGGCGTCCGAGGGGGATGTCAATGTAGAAGACATCGATCAGGAGATAGTCTATGAGCCGGATCTTAGTAGAGAACTCACAGAGGAGATAAACCGGTATCTCGAAGAGCAGTTTCCCGAAACTTCTGGAAACCTGGTAGAGGACTACTGCAAAGCGCTGGTAGAAACAGGACATGTACTAGACCATACAGCAGAAGACTATCAGCCATTTATGGACTATTTAGAAGGACATACTGGAGAAATGACTGGACTAAGGTCTGTCATATCTGATATTGCAAACTCTGAAAAAGAAAGGTGGGATTTAGATGTTATAGAAGAAGTCTTGCCTTCTTATATACATAGAAAGAAGCGCGGGTCCGAGCTCCTATATCTGGCAACAATGTTTAGCGACGATGGACTTATAGAGCCGGGTAGAGCAGTTAGTAATGTGAGAGAAAACCTCGAAGGCAAAAAGATATTAAGCCTGGGAGACGACACCGGATCTCTGACAGAGGTCCTAGAACACTTCGGATGCAGGGCTACAGGCATAGAACACGATAAGGCCAAGGTAGACATAGCAAAGACAGGTATACTGTCCGAAGACAACACACCAAGGCAGAACGTGATACAAGGAGACATATGGGAACTGATGATCCCCGAATCAAACCTGGCACAGGATATAGACCAGGACTACGATGCAATAATATCATATGCGCTGTTTAACATCGGCTCAGGAGTATATGCACAAGACGAGGAACTTGTGAGCCGTATAGAAGACATCCATTCCGGAAACGATAAAATAGATCTTGGTAATTACTTCTACCTGGACAAGGAAGATCTTCTACCTCTGTTTGTTATGGAGACATCAGAGAGATATCTTAAGGAAAACGGGATCAGCCTCCATCTGAAGGCTCCCAGTCTCTACTCCAGCTCCCTACAGCTCAACAATAACCCCAAGAAACTCTTGAGAGAACAGGGCGCAGTAGGGATCTTCCCTTGGGCGCCTACAGCCGCAGTATACTCGGAGTCAGAGGACGGGCTCATGTAAGGAGGACGAACTGTCAAAAAAAGGTTTGGTCTTAAGACCGTCCACCCACCTCCAACCATTTATAAGCCTTTCTTGGCAATAAATGTCTGAAAATGGCATACGGATTTATATTCGACTTTTTCCTGGGAGTCATGAAGCCGATATTTCCGGTGTTTGATGCGCTGTTCGGATTTGCGTTCAGCATTTTCGGAAAATACACCGCTTCACTGGTGTCTCTAGGGCTGTTCTCAGCAGTTGTGGCGCTTCTTATATCGCTCACCTATGTGGTTCTTATTGATAGGGAAGAGTACAACCGGATACGTGACAAGCAGAAGGAGCTTCAGGAGAAGATGAAGGAGGCGCAGGACAACGACAACATGGACAAGGTCAACGAGTACATGAAGGAGAGCATGAGCATGCAGAAGAAGTTCTTCAAGGTCTCCCTGAAGCCTATATTTGCATCAATGTTTATCTTCTTCCTCGTGGTTCCCTGGATACTGCACACCTTTGTACCGGTCGTGGAGCTACAGCAGGCTGACAACGGTTTCAGAGGAAACTTTGAGTTCATGGGGGCGGAGATGGGAGAACTAAAGGTTGAGAACAGATCGAAAGGCCATGTACTGGTGTCTAAAGGCGAGGAATACAAGGTAAATGGAGAGCTGGCGCTTGCAGGAACTACCTGGGAGGTTGAGAACATACAGCTGGCTAAGAACTCAGAGACCACTGCAGAGGTCAAGCTGGCGTTCGAGTTTGTGAAATTTCCGTTCAGCATCCCTCTCATAGGCAACTCTCTGGAATGGCTAGGGTTCTACATAATCACGCAGATACCGTTCACTATAGCCTTTAGAAAGATGCTAGGACTGCAATAAAATCATTATAGGACAATGAATCTAGGACCTAAGACTTCCACGGTGATGATGGCTGCATTGGTGTTAGCGATGGTTCTAGCAGGTTGTACCGGCCCAGGAGCTAAAGAATCGCCAGAAGGAAACATGGAGAAAGAGATACCAACACATCCCAAGGCAGACGAGCCAGAACTACCTGACCAGGTTAAACAGACTGTTGAAAGTTCTATTTCAAAAGACGCAGAGGTAAGCGCATACATCATCGAGGAAAGCAAGGAGAACATAATGGACTGGTACAGCGGTAAGCTCTCGGATCAGGGATACACTAAAAACGCAACTCTTGAGAACTCAGGGAGCACAGTAATTCTCTGGAAGAGAGGTGAGGAAGGAATATTCATAAGCTTCCAGGCCAAGAAGGGTAATAGCCACGCAATAGTTGTACAGGCTGACTGGAAGGACATGAAACATCTTCAGCAGACTTCTACTTCGGGATAGAAAGGACTGCAATGGGAAATTTCGTGGCAGCCATCACCTTTTAATTTCTGCAAGGAGAATTTAGTTGGGAGATGGCAGCAGTAGAGACAAGAAACCTTCACAAGGACTATGGAGACACTCATGCGCTTAAAGGAGTTGACCTGACAATTGAGGAAGGAGACTTCTTCGGGCTTATAGGTCCTAACGGCGCAGGTAAGACCACTTTCATCAACATACTTGTAGGCCTGGTGGAGAAGACCCGAGGTACTGCAGAGGTGTTCGGACACGATGTAGATGAGGAATACCAGGAGGCGAGGGACAGGATAGGGATATCGCCGCAGGAGGAGGACATAGATCCTTTCTTCCCTATCAAGGAGGTTCTGGTTAGTAAGGCAGGCTACCACGGTGTTCCACTTGCGGAAGCAGAGGAAAGGGCTGAAAGGCTGCTGAAGAAGTTCGGTATCTACGACAAGAAAGATGTGATATGTAGAAAGCTGTCAGGGGGTATGAAGAGAAGGTTCATGCTTGCAAGATCTCTGGTTACAGATCCCGACCTTCTTATACTGGACGAACCAACCGCTGGAGTTGATGTAGAGTTAAGGAGAGAGCTCTGGCAGGTAATGGAAGAGATGAACGATAACGGAAGGACAATTCTTCTTACAACGCACTACATAGAGGAGGTGGAACAGCTCTGTGAAAAGGTGGCCATCCTAAATCAGGGAGAGCTTCTGGAGACAAACTCTCCGGCAAACTTCCTAAGCAAGATTCCTGACACGATAGAGATCCTTGTAGAAGACCCGGAAATAGAGGTTGATCTAGGTGGAGTGGAGGTGGAGAAAGAGGATGGAAAACTTGTATTTAAATGCAAAGACAGCAGTGAGGAGCTTCCTGATATTATAGATAGCTTGAAGGAGGCGGGTGCAAGAATACAGAGGATAAACACCCACAAGACCTCTCTAGAGGAGGCGTTCCTGGAGCTTACAAGAGGTGAAAGATGATGGGGTGGCGAGGATTTTATGCATTCCTTAGAAGAGAGGTGAAAAAGTTTCTGGAGGCGTGGAAGATAACTCTGGTGCCTTCTATTGTAACGCAGGCACTGTACATAACAGTATTCGGCGGGATCTTGAGCACTCATATAAGGAACATGCAGGGCTTCAGCTACATAGACTTCATACTGCCAGGTGTCATACTCCTGGGAGCGTCATTAACTTCCTTCAACAATAGCACTTTCACGGTGTTCTATGGCAGGCGGAACAAGCACATAAACGAGGTCCTGACCTCTCCCCTGTCCTACACCGAGATAATGTTAGGTTATATCACTGCATCTCTTCTAAGAGGCTTTCTTGTAGGAACAGGTATAACTGCAGTCGCGCTGCTGTTTACCTCTCTCAAGATACTTAATCCCCTGATATTTGGATTATTCTTCCTTCTTTCAGTGGTTCTATTCTCTTCGTTCGGGGCGATGGTCGGTCTATGGGCTGAGGAGTTTGAGGACACCACCGTGTTCACCAACTTCCTGCTTACACCTCTGATCTTCCTTGGAGGAGTCTTCTACTCCATAAAAAGCCTTCCCACATTCTGGCAGAACGTGTCATACCTCAATCCCCTGGTCTACATGGTCAACGGTCTGAGGTACGGGATGCTTGGGTACACTGACATCAACATTTCCACCGCCCTTGCATTGCTGGTGTCTTTCACCGCAGTGTTCCTTTCTGCGACATGGATTCTATTCCAGAACGGATATGGGTTGCAGGAATGATTCAAGTTTAAAACTCTTCCACACCGTTCTTTTACAGAGATGCTACCCGCAGAGAAAAAGCAGGATCAGGAATGGATTATAAGAGAAGAGGCCGAGACAGACTGGAGTAACGGAGAGAGGCCTGAAAACAGGGATTTAGAGGCGCTCCTTGACAACGGACTTGTGCTCGTGGACAAGCCGTCAGGCCCTACAAGCCACCAGGTATCTCAGTGGGTTCAGGACATACTGGAGAGGGATAAGACCGGTCACTCGGGAACACTGGACCCTAAGGTTACTGGAGTCCTACCAGTAGGGCTTAACAGAGGTACAAAGGTATTACAGGCGCTCACACTTGCCGGTAAGGAATACATGGGTGCAATGGAGCTAGGAGAGGAAGTGTCGAGAGACGAGATTGAAGAGGTTGCAGAGGAGTTCGTAGGCACTGTCAAGCAGGTTCCTCCGGAGAAATCAGCGGTCAAGAGAGAGGAACGGGAGCGCGATATCTACGAGCTGGAAATACTAGAGGTGAAGGAAAGGCAAGTACTGTTCAGGATTGAATGCGAGAAAGGATTCTATGTGAGGACTTTCTGCAGGAACTTCGGAGAAGAACTGGGAGTTTCAGGTGAGATGGAGGATCTTAGAAGGACAAAGGTCGGAGTTTTTGACGAGGACCAGCTGCATTACCTGCAGGACCTGAAGGACCAGCACAAGTTCAGGAAGGAAGGAAAGGACAACAGCCTGGAGGATCTTGTTCTACCCGTTGAAGCCGGTGTAAGGCATCTCAGAAAGATCATAGTCAAGGACTCAGCGGTTGCAGCGGTATGTCACGGAGCAAACCTAGGTACACAGGGAATATCAAAGGTGCAGAAAGGTATAGAAGAAGGAGAAATGGTGGCGCTTCTTACACTGAAGGGAGAGCTAGTAGCTCTTGCCAATGCAGAGATAGAGTCTGATGATATGGTTGAGAAAGAGGGTGAGACAGCGGTAGATCTTAAAAGAGTGTTCATGCAGAAAGACGTGTATCCCAAGGCATGGAGGAAAAAAAATGGTTAAGGCTGCTTCAGACATTATACTTGAGAGAGAAGGAGAGGTTCTACTGATAAAGCGAAGGTTCGAGCCTTTCAAGGGAACCTGGGGCCTTCCAGGCGGACAGCTGGAAGAAGGTGAGACACTGGAGGAATGCGCTGTAAGGGAGATGAAAGAGGAGACCGGTCTGAAGGTCTCCATCAAATCAATGTTAGGTGTTTATTCCGATCCTGACAGAGACCCAAGAGGACAGGTAATATCGGTAGCATATGTAGTAGAGCAGGAAGGAGAAGAACTCGATCCAGGAAGAGAGGTTATGGAAGCAGAATGGTTTGATATGGAAGACCTTCCTGAACTTGCGTTTGACCACAGGAAGATGTTGGAGGATTATAAGGAAAATATCATAGAGAGTAGGAAGAACTAGTTCCACTCCCTGGCCTTTTCTATGTTTTCTAGAACAACATCGATCCTCTCCCAATCTTCCAACTGCTTGTTGCTTCTGAGGCTGTCTTCAAGATCAGAGAGATCTACGGATTCCGCTATTTCGCCAGCTTTCTCCTCAATATCCTCTTCCTTTACCCCAAAAGGCAATCTTTCGGTTATACGATCGACTTTTGAACTAATTATTTCTTTAGATTCCTCTATTTCTCCTGTAACATGGTTGTAGGTTGTGAAATAGAGCTTGTCCTCCACAGAAGTTAGAGTTCCTTTACCGCGCGCACCTATCAGCGTAGAAAACCCGGCAGTGTATTTCAGACTTTCTCTACCTTTCCTTACTCTATTTGCTTTTTCAGCACTATCCGGGAGATGTAAATCTTCATTACTGTTGTTGCCTGGAACTACTATATTGCTCTCCTCCTCTGGCTTCGTCCTGTATACTATCCCAACCCTGTTCTCCAGATTGAGGAATGTGGGAAGGATGAGATCTCTCTCCAGATCGGAGCTTTGCGATACCTCACGGGCAACGGTGCTCGACCTGAACTGGTAGCCCCACTCAAAGTCATTTATAAACACCTTTAGCTCTTCCCCCTCTACATTAGGGTCTGTTATCCTGTCATACTCTCTTAGAGGAGTATAAGTCATTTTATAACCGTCATTGCCTTCTCTGTCTTCCGCTTTTTTATAGAACCAGGCCATTCTATCGAACTTCTCATTCCTAGTAGGTGTCTCAACTACAACACCTACTTCATCGCTTTTGACAGGATTTCTCTTATATTTTACTTTTCCAGACCTACTTACTTCTACAGCCCTGTCTACAGCTATTTCGCCTTCTGTAGGAACCATCCCGGAGTATTCTGACATTTCATAGACCGCTCTCTCATCAGGACTCCCTTTAACTATCTTCTTAGCATTATCTAGGATATTTCGGGCCTCAAGGAAAGAATTTCTCTCTATTAAATAGTTCATATCTGCTTTGTTCTCCGGCATTCCAGGACACCACTTTTGTCACTCTCAGACATAGTTATAAGCATTTTGATTTCCAGGGTTTTCACATCGTGAAAAGCTATCGACTTTTAAAAATTCCCTACAAAAAGGCTATATTAGATGCCCGGATGGCGGAGTCTGGTCCATCGCGCCGGCCTTGAGCCAGGTTTTTCATCAACACGGCTGCAGCGCAACAGGTAGCGGATGCCTGTAGAGCGCTGTACGGTCATGCTCGAGAAATCCTCTATCCCACTCGAGCAGTTTTTAAGAGCTAGAAAGTCGGTGGGCGAAAGCCCTCGCAGGTTCAAATCCTGCTCCGGGCGTCCCTTAGGCCCTTCGAAGATAATTTTCCCACTTCGCTTCTCTGCGAGAAGCTCAGGGCTTCAAATCCTTAAGTTCTCCGTTAGGAGAACGAGGACCTCTTAACTCTCTACGAGAGTTAATATCGAATGAAATCTCCGATTTCATGACTAAGAAAATCTTTGATTTTCGCTCTGCTCCGGGCGTCTCTATTATCTCAATGGTTGTAATGAAGAAATAAAATCTGAGCATGTGAGGTCTCCATCTAATAGCTGTAAAAAACCCTTTCGTTCTACCTTTACAAAGATATAAAAACCGAGACATGAAAATGGTTTATCAGAAAATGGATCGGATGAGAGCTCTTGGGGCTGTTGCAGTGGTTTTTGTGCTTCTGGTTTCAGTAGCTACAGCTGCAGCGCACGGCCACGGACACTCTGAAGATGATCATGGCGAGGAAATGCCTGAAAAAGCAGAGAAGGAGGTGGAGGATAAAAGGAAGAGAGGAATTCTACATTCATTGCCTGTAAACCTGTTAAAGACACAGGTCTTTGTAGAAGGTGAATCAAGAGGTACAGTTGGAGAAAGCGCGGACATGGAATGGAAGATAACTACTGAAGATGGTCAGGACTTTGCAGAATTGGAAGTGGACGGTGTAAGGATAAAGGTGCCTGCCGTTCCAAGGGTCAAGGAACCAGAACATCCTGAAAGGCCTGAAGAGCCAGGTGAATGTAGGGAAATAATTGAGGAAATGGAAGAGATTGAGGAAGAAGTTGAAGGAGAGAATGTATCAGATAGCGCAAGGAATGAGCTTGGAGAGCTAGAGAAACGGCTGAAGAAGTGTAGAGCCGAGGATGAAGAAAGAGATAAAGATAGAGAGGAAAGGGAAGAAATAGAGGAGAGGAAGGAAAAATGCGAAGAGCTTCAGGAAGAACTTCAGGATCTCAGGGAAAGAGAGAAAGATATAGCAGAGAATCTGGAGAACGCCAGCCGGGAAGAGTTCAGGGCAGAGATCGGTAAGATAAGAGAGAAGATCCAGGATGTAAGGGAAAAGCACAGGAAATGCATCAGAGGCCATGAAGGAGAGGTAGATGAGAGTGAAGAAAGGCCTGGTGGAGGTCCTGGAGAAAGGAGAGGAAGAGGAGAAAGAGCAGAGGAACGTAGAGAAGGAGGTCCAAACGGAGAGAGGAGAGGCCCTCCAGAGGAGAGGGGGCCAGGATTCTTTGGAAGGATATTTAGAGGTATTTTTGGTTAGAGGGTTCTCTGATCTGACGTCCTCCCACGGCTAAAGCATGTGGGGTTCCTATCCATTCACTCGTGTCGTCTGGGGGTTTCGAGCTACCGATAGGTATTTTTTTGGAGTCACGGACTCCTTTTCTGTTTCAGGTTCTCCGATACCTAAAGACCAGCTTGATATACAGAGGCATAGGTGTTCAACGGTTCGGAGTTCAGAGCACCGTCAGTGGTGCTCCGATTGTGGATAGTGGCTTTGGTATCAAGACAGGTATTCAGTCTGGCCTTGTCCTAATGCCCTTAACCCAGATTCAAGGACTTGGAGCTTACCCACAACTCGTTACCTAATATTAGGGTGTTCAAAGTTTATATATCTACGCCATTCATCCCCCACCTCTAAAGTAAGTGGGCTTTCTGGCTACAATCTGTAAGGCATACGTCTCAAGATTCTGCTGCACACCAGAGTATAACAGTGTTATACAAGTTGCAGCTCTTCTCAGAATAGACCTCCTCCTTTAAAAAGCTTTATTCAAAGGACTATAGGATAGCAGAAGAGGGAGAAAATGGAATTCAAAGAGTTGGACATATCAGGTGAAGTTGTGGAAAGGCTGGCAGAAGAAGGCGCAGAGGAACCTACAGAAGTTCAGAAAAGGTCTATCCCAAAGATACACGAGGGAGAAGATGTTTTAGTGGAATCAGAGACCGGTTCAGGCAAGACATTCGCATTCTCGCTGCCTATAATCGAAAGCGTGGAGGGAGACAGGACACAGGCCATAATTCTCGCACCTACAAGAGAACTTGCAAAGCAGGTGAACCGAGAGATAGAGAAAGTAAGTGGAGACAATGTCGAGACCGTTACTATATATGGCGGAGTTAGCTACGGACCGCAGATAAAGGGTGCAAAGAAGGCTAATATTGTTGTGGGAACTCCCGGAAGAGTCTTAGACCTTCTAAAGCAGAAGAAGCTAGACATCGGAAGTGTGGACTACTTTGTACTTGACGAGGCGGACAGGATGCTTGACATGGGATTCCAGGACGAGCTGGAGTCTATAATGAGCTTCCTACCCGAGGATAGACAGAACCTGTTGTTCGGAGCTACAATACCTAGAGATCTCAAGGCGATGTGTGACAAGTACAGCATAGAACCCGAAATAATCAGGATAGAGGAGACAATCCATACAAGGAACCTGGAGCAGAAATACATAGATGTCAAGCCTCACAAGAAGATATCAACACTTTATACTCTCCTTAAAGACAGGGAGAGAGATCTTTCTCTCGTATTCTGCGCCACAAAAGCAACTACCAGGTGGCTCGCGGACAAGCTGCGGAAGAACGGTATAGAGGCTCAGGAGCTGAACGGAGACATGTCACAGCACCAGAGAGAAAAGCAGGTAGAGAGGTTTGAGGAGAAAGATGTAAAGGTTATAGTTGCTACAGATGTTGCTGCAAGAGGGCTAGATATAGACGATATAACCCATGTCTTTAACTACGATGTTCCAGACACTCCTGACACCTATACACACAGGATTGGTAGGGCTGGAAGACAGGGTAACAAGGGAGAGGCTATAACACTTCTGGAGAAGGATGATCACAGGAAGTTCAGGAAGATACACCGAGAAAACAGGGAGCTTGAGAGGATGGACAGGGACGAGCTGGATCTCAAGGATGTCAAGACCTGAAGAATAGTAATACATTCTTTAAGCAGTTTCCATTTATGGGCTGACATGGAAATTTGTACCTTCTTTTTAAGGGACGGATTCTAAATCATTCCTAGCAAACCATTTTAGCATCCTAGGAGCAGTAGGAAAGCGATAGAGAAAGGAAAAAGGGATTTCAAAGAAGGTAACACCTACAGCTCTGAGGAGATAAGAGGGGAGCTGGAGTCGCAATGAGATTCAAGATAGAATACACAGAAAAGGCCAAAAAAGATCTGAAAAAGCTAGAAAAAGATTATTTGATAGATTAGATTCAAAGCTTAAGGACATATCTAAGAAAGTAGATAGATTCGGAGTAAATGTAGGTAGATTTCTTAAATGGATAGAACAGTACCAGATACACCGATTACATGTGGGAGATTAAAGGGCGTTTCTAACTGTAGATGAAGGAGATAGAACATTAAATGTGATATCTGTTATACACCGAAGCAAAGCATACAGATATTCATGATAGTAGAATTCAGGCCTCCAGAAACACGGAATCAGCAGTAGCTGCTCCGACCATGCTAAATATGGAGGCAACACTCACGACTTTAAATACTACCTGTCCAGTACCAGAGGACACAGCTCCAAGGAGTGAAGGCGCAGAAAGCAGATATACAAGTATCAGTACAGAGCCGTAGGACACCAGTAGAAGGGATATAAACCTCAGAGGAATCCCTACAATGTCTTTCTCGATGTCCGGATTTCTGCTCTTGTCAGCCAGGTATAGTGCGCCATAGCCTATCGTAAAGACTATAAGATTGGCTAGAATCGCCTGAAAAAAAGACATGTTAGAAGCAAGCTTCCAGACCTCCTCAGTAACCACAAAAGGTCCTGAGAGGATTAATCCTCCGACCAACTGCTGAAGTAGATCGTCAGCAGCAAAAGTGGGTCTGCCCATGGTAGACATTGGGAAACACTCAAATAAAAAACATGGTCATCGAAGAGATTATGGCAACTGTTGCATTTCCCGCCATATCAACAGGCGCATACATGTACCTAGTAGAGAAGGCGGCTGAAGTAGCGCTGGAAACAGTCAAGAGGTTTCTTGAGAATCATCCTGGCGAACTTGAAGAAGTTAGGTTTGTGCTTTTCTCAGAAGATGACTTTGAGGCGTGGAAGAAGAAATTAGAAAAGATCTTATAGCATTCACTAGCCCTCAACCTCTTCTAGAATGTCTTCTATACTTTCTACCGGCATAGCTTCGTCAACCTTCGATCTAAGAAGGTTCATTTGATTTTCTAAATCTAAATCGCTGTCTTCTTGCCATTCCTGATATCTCCGACGGTTATGAAGTCTGTATTCAAAAGAACGGAGAGAGTCTTTAATAGCCCGTCTCTCCCACTCGTTCTTCAGGCCAGTGAAGATCTCTTCCAGATCATCAAGCAAGCTGTCCATCTCAAAAGCTTTGTTCTCCCACCATTTATTGGAGTCCAGAACCTCATTTATCTGGCCTAAAACTTCAAAATCTCTATCCTCTGCAAAATCTCTCACATCCTCATAGCCAGGTATTGTAAGCTCTAACACTCCATAGCCACTGCTTCCGAAAAAGCTACTTATAACTTGATTCTCAGACCCGGATAAACTTTCTCTTATAACATAGAGAGCGTCAAATGCGCTTCTATACTTCTCCACATATGCACGCATAATCTCTTCTTCAGACTCGTAACCGTGGTATATAGCTCCTCTGAGGCATCCATGATCTCTTCTTTTAATCAGGTCGAATAATCTAAATTTCTGTATAGTCCTCCTATCTGACTCATTTTCTAAGTCTATCTCTCTTATAAACTCCAGATCTCCCTCATTAGCCTCTTGAGGAAAGAACAAGACCTCATTACTAGTCTCTTGTTCCTTCAACATACGCCTATAGAAAGACTCAATGCGTTCGTCAGAAAAGAGTTGTCTATCTTTGTATGCTTCAGAGTGCCATAGGGCGGCAGGAACGATCCTGTCAATAAAATTAGATTCTTCATAAGGCTCTATAGCGTCTTTTTGGTTCTTTTCCAGTATCTCCGGCAATCTATCAATAGCTTCCTCTCTTAGGACCTCTAGATCTACTGCTTCAAAGGAATCTACCTCTTTGTCCATTAATATATATCGCTTATCCGGGTTTTCAGTATAGTCTAACACTCTCACCCTCTGACCGACAGGATTACCTAGGTCGTCAAAATCCAATAAAAACTGTACACTGCTGTTGTAAACCGACATGTCATCCTTGAGGCTGATATCGAAGATAGATCTCTTGTCCTTCAGACTTATGCGGCTTTTCAGATGAAGCCCGTCATACAGATCTATAGAAACACCATTTAGGAACATGTCAAATTTTGACAGAACTTTCGATGTTTCCTCATCTTCTACATTTCCGTATGTCTCCGCATTATCAATTAGAAAACTATACTCATCTTCAAGTTCAGATAAAGACATGGCAGTAAACGGAACAGAAATTTTCTCAGACCCTACCTTGGACTCATCGTGGTATATTGCCTCAAATACGCTTCCTATATCCTCAAAGAATTCAGATATCCCGTAGTTCTTTATCCGCTCAATTGCTGAATTAATACTGTCTTCCACCACATTATCTTCAATATATTCTTTTACAACGCTCTCAGCTCTCTCCGGAACCTCTTCAGAAAAAGGACTTTCTATACTGATGAGCGATTCAAAACGACTTCCCAGAAGGAGATCTTTAAATTCCTCATCCGAAGGAATTTCCATATCCACCTCATCATTATACCTCAAAAACAGGTAGTCCAGTTCCCTCCAGGGGTATTCCTCCTCATCAGATTCAAATTTTCCAATAATTTTACAAATCTCTCGCAATCTATTTCCCCCGGAAAAAGTAGTAAAAGTGTCATGCATGGCGTCTAATCTGTTCTTAACTTCTATATAGTGCTCATATAATGTTTTCTGGTCGTATATGAGATCATATCCATCTCTAATATCTCTATATCTTTTTCTCCATGCTATATCTTCCTTTACAGATTCTGGAAATTCCTCCGGGAATTCTAGTCCGTTATTGCCAAGGTAAAGTAGGCGGTTTTCATCCAGGGCCGTGTTCCATTGCCGGCCACTAAAAACAGAGAGTTCCTTGTCCTCCCTAGAAACCTGGGCTTCTTCGTCAAAAAATCGACTAACACTAAGCTTGAGACCGTAAGATGTTAGACTAGTATCTCTAAAGAACTTGTTCCAACTCAGACACTTCTTTTCACGATTAAATTTTAGATGAATCGATTGAGGAAGAGAAATACAGTCTTCTTCGCTATCTTCTATCTTCTTGATTCTCTGTCCGGATAATAGCATCCTTGCAGGCTGCTCTCTTAAGCTCTTTATCTTTTTTAGAAGCTCCCTCTCTGAAATCTCAGTTATCTCCGAATACTCACGGCTTGACCGGGTGGACAGATTAGTTAAGCTATCTTGATCAATCTCCAGCTCAAACCCCTCTCCATCCTCTATTTCCGACCTATTTTCAATCAAGTCGGTCTCGTCAATATGTATTATCGAAGATAGTTTTACTCCGTTGTCCCTATATTGGGATATTAAGCCAAAAGTTCTTGAAAAAGGATCAATTAAGAATCTACCACCTCTGTATTCTACGTCAATCATCCCATGATACGACTCTGATTCTTCAAAGTCATCCACCTCCAAGAAGCGTGGATCAAGAGATAAATCATCTCCAAAACCATATTCAGCCAGAACATACCCCAGCACTCCTATCTCATAACAGTTTGCTTCTCCATTAAGCTCATGAGGGTATCTAAAACTCTTTTCCTCCTCCAAACTTCCAGAAAAACCATATTCAAACTCTGAAAGCCTATCATATATAGCCCTAGGAATATGAAAAGAAGATTTAAGATCTTCAGCAATATCCCTAACTTTAGAAATTGTTTCTTCGGGCCATTCCATCCTTACATCAGCTCAAAAATTCAGAGGACGGGATCTAAAGATCCGCCACCTCCTCTAGACTGTGAGAGCCTCCACTGCCTTCAAACTCCTCAATAGAGGCTCCGGGACTGGAGTCCACATCTTTTTCTGAGGTAGTTTCCTCTTCTATTTCTGGCTCATCAAAGACAAGCACTGAATAGATAAAGTCCTCATCTGTTATTCGGTACTCTTCTACATCCTGAAGATTAACCTCCTCAGGTATGCCGTCTACTGCTTCTGCGCGTGCCTCATCATAGTTTTCTCCAGTACCAAAAGTTAGTTCTTGACCTTCTTCCTCTAGGTATCTATCCCTCAACACGTCATAAAGCTTTTCTTCATCTCTTCCAGACATTTTTTTAACACCTCTGAAGAAATCTAGAACAAACTCTTTTATAACTAACCTAAGCGTCGGGGGTGGGATTTGAACCCACGTGGGCTCTCGCCCAGTACCTATTTGACTATAGCGTAAACCTTCTGTTCAGGTCTGAAGGACCTACACCCCTCGTAGACCAAAATCTATGATTTCGAGAGTACGCACGTGACCGTAGTTAGCAAGGTACCGCAATGGCCAAGCTATGCGACCCCGACACGACAGTTGCATAAGAGATTTAGGCGCAGATTTTTTATATCTCAAAGAAAGTTTTTGGCAAAACCTGTCCTACAGCAGGGGAGGGTATACTAAATTTATTTAAACCTGTGGTTGAAAAAATCCCACAGTGATCCGAAAATGCCACAGACAGATATTCTGAACACATCGGAAGTCGTAGGAAAAGACGTCTTCACCTCTCAAGGCGCATACTGCGGAAAGGCGAGAGATCTGGAGATCAATCTTCCAAAGTTCAAGGTGAGAGCGCTTATAATTGATGCAGCGAAAGGATCCTACCTTGCTCAGAAGGTTGGAGGAAAGAAAGGCGTGATCGTGCCTTACAGCATGGTAAACGCAGTATCCGACATCATAGTGATCAAGCACTTCTCAGGAGATGTCGAACCAGGTGAAGAAGAAGGCTACGACAAAGAGATAGAGGAGGAAGAAAGATACGAAAAGGAAAGGACAGAAGAGCGGCTATAGAAATTTTAGCGCTCATATATCCTTTTCTGAAGTGTAAGACGTTCAAAACCCTCCTCTCTAACGACAACTGTATCTTCTATCCTCACACCTCCTGTTTCAGGAACGTACAATCCTGGTTCTACCGTTATAACCATTCCAGGTTCAAGAGCCCTCTCAGAGTTTACAGAGACAGAAGGCTGTTCATGGATGTCTACTCCAACCCCGTGGCCCAGAGAATGTAGATAGTTTTTCTCAACAGAAAATCCAAGCTCTTCAGCCCTGTCCCTTGCAAATCCCGCCATGGAGGATATCTCTGCGCCCGGTTCTACTCTTTCGAGACAGCGCCTCTGTAGGTCTGAAACTGCTTCTATCAGCTCTTCTCTATCACCGCTGGTATCGTTCGGTATCATCCGGGTCATATCGGAGCAGTAACCATTTAACTTGCAGCCTATGTCTGCAAGAACTAGGTCTGACCTGTCTGCAGTTCTTTCATCAGGATTTCTATGAGGTTCGACAGTGTTAAAGTGGACAAGAGGGTCGAAGGAGTTGTATGCATTGTTTCTGCGAAAGAACTGTTCTACCTCCGAAGCCAGTTTCCATTCGGACATGCCTGGTTTGAAGCGGTCAAACAAGTGTTCGAAAGCTCTGTCTCCTAACTTAGCTGCTTTCTTCAGCTTATCTACCTCTTTATCCGTCTTTCTTATCCTTGCCTTTTCAACAAGGCCGGATTTTTCCATGTCTATACCTGATAGCTCTCCTTCACGATCAGAGAGGATTGAATCGATTCCTAGATCTTTAAAAATAGATTCAAGAGTTTCTTTGCGGTCTTCGGAGTCTGTATAGACCCTTGCGCCTGACACTTCCTGGAAGGAGTATCGGAAGAACTTGGGAACTGCCATAATCCTGTCTTCCTGAGTTAGCACAAGGACACCGGAGAGGTCGTCGATACCTGTAAAATATTCCAGGTTGCTGCTCTCTACCACTGCAAAAGCAGGGATGTCCTCTTCCTCCATCATGTCCTGAAACCTCTGTATCAGGTCCGGTCTCATGGAGGGAGATTTGCAGGCCAGGTTTTAATATATGGGATCACAAAGAGTTCCTTAGAGATGGGTCTGCAGTCAAGCATCATGGCGGTTATAGAGAGTACATGGCAGCTTTCAGCTTTTGCAGGAAAGTACATACTCATAGGCTTGTTTCTCATCCCTCTATTTAGGGCAGGGTCCTCTGGAGCAGAGGGATTCATATCTTCAGTCAGTTATGCGATGGGAGAGATCCCTCTAAAGCTCAAGAACCATATAGTCTACGGACTCCTGGCCTCGGGAATAATATCTGCCATGACATTCACGGAGGCAGGTCTTACAGCGGCTTCAGCAGTTGTAGTGTACATACTTTATAAGGGATGGAAGCTGGAGGAAAGTAAGGGGGGTAAGCCGGAAGGGATAATGGCGTTTACAGGGCTTTTGATACAGTTATCAGTAGTTCTGGCCAGTATAGCCTCTATATTCTTGAACAACACTCTTTTAAACAACCTTACAGCGCTGTATCTCTATGGGATAATCTTCTGGAAAATATGAGGTGGAAAAAACAATGTTTGTAGAGAACCTGAAATGCACGGAATGCGGTGAGGAATACAGTCCGGACCAGATAGTTTACAGATGTGGCTGTGGCGGAAGCCTGGACGTGGAGTACGACTACAGCCAGATAGGTGAGAAGCTGGACTGGCAGAAACTGAAGTCAAGGAACTTCGATCATCACAGGTACAAGGAGTTCTATCCCGTTCTCAAGAACGATAGTTACGTGTCGGTTGGAGAAGGAGGCACACCGCTTATAAAGGCCAGTTCTCTGGGAGATAAGCTCGGACTGGAAGAACTGTACTTCAAGATCGAGGGAATGAATCCGACAGGAAGTTTCAAGGACAGAGGAACCTGCGTTGAGATAGGGAAGGCGCTGGACTTTGGCAAGGATCAGGTAGTGGTTGCCTCTACCGGAAACATGGGAGCTTCTATAGCAGCTTACTGCGCAAGAGCAGGTATAGAGGCAAACATATTCATACCTAGAAACGTGCCCGAGATCAAGCTGAAGCAGATGAAGAGCCACGGAGCAAATATAAAGAGGGTTGACGGCGACTACTCCGAAGCAGCAGATAAAGCCTTTCAGGCCTATGAGGAAAAGGGATGGTACCTCATGGGAGACTATGCCTACCGTGGAGAGGGGGAGAAGAGTGTAGGGTTTGAGATAATCGATCAGATACATGCGGACAAGATAGTTCTCCCTGTAGGAAACGGAACACTTCTGAGCGGAGCATGGAAAGGAATAAAAGAGGTGCGTAGGATAGGTCTTGCCGATGAAAGGCCGGAGATGATTGGTATACAGGCTTCAGGCTGTTCCACAGTTTCAAAGGCGTTTAAAGAAGGGCTTGAAAAAGTTCCCACGGTAGATAAGCCTGACACGGTTGCAGGCGCAATCGCATGCGGGGAGCCTCTAGACGGCAGGTCAGCACTAGAAGCAATCAGGGAGTCAGGTGGTTTTGCGGACGACTTCCCCGATTCAAAGCTCATGGAGGCAAAGAAGATGCTGGCCGAGAAGGAAGGAATCTATGCAGAGGAGAGCTGTGGAACAGCGCTTGCAGGTATAAAGGAGAACTTGGACCGGCTTGATCCTGGTGAAACCGTGGTCTGCGTGGTTACAGGCCACGGGTTGAAGACCTGACAGATAGAGCTTACCAAGGAGCACAGAATATACTATCCTCAAAACAGTCTACATCTTCAAGTTCTAAAACATCCCATTTTTCGGATAGCTCTTCGAGACGGGCATCCCAGTATTCCTTGACCGTATTTCTATTGCTACTGATCATCTGAGTTTTAGCGCTATCGGAAAATGCCCTTAGACCGTCAGGTATCTCCCTATAATCTTCTTTGCTTATATGGTTTTTATTACCAGAGCCTTCGATAATCAAATCATCGATCATATCATCATACTTCCTATTAAAAACTATTGAATGTTGTTCAGACTCTATTAGTCGCCTTCTTACCTGTTTAGGCAAATTCTGTATATCTTGCGCTTCGTACTCAGAACAAGGGCTTGAACTATCAACCTCTTCATTATAAGATACCTCTACACCTTCTATAGGAATAAGCTTGTTCAAAACCTCAACAAAAGCCCTATCAGCGATTTCAAAGTCCTCGATAAATCTAATATATCCTTCAGATTCTCCCTCACTATTATTTCTAACTTCGTTCACTCTAGCCTCCATGTTGTAATCCTCAGAAGCTTTAAGATGGTCATAGAAATTCTTTCTAAATTCTTGGATCTCATATGAACTTATATAGATCTCTTTATCCCCACTAGACTTCTCACGGGAACTCTTCCCCCCTTCTTCGGAGCCTCCAAAAAAGTCTGGAAGGTAATCAAGTAGGGACATTTTTGTCACAACGGTATTTTATTACTACCTTGTTTTAAATAAGTTACGATTTTATTAGTCATTTATCAATAACAATTAGATTAGAGGGTCTTTCTATAACAGTGTTATATAGTTTGAGTAGTTTGAGTTTGCAGTGCCGGAGATTACAGAGTCAAAGCTGAAGGCCTAAGCAACTCTGTAAAACCTGTTGTTAGGATCAACTACATTCTCGTCATAGAGGCTTAGAGGCTCTTCATCGAAATGATCCAGTCCAGGAACCTCCCAGTTATCACACTTATCATAGAGCTGCTTGAGTCTTAGATTCAGATAACTCCTAACAGCATCAACCTCATTTCCCTGGAAAATGACATTCTCCTCTCTCACTCCCAGCTCTTCAAGTCCTTCAGGCGCCTCAATATCCTCATAGATTTGTTCTGCGGAATCTACCTCATCCGACCTATCGAAATCTATCACATACTCAGAATCATCATCTTCATCATAATCAACACGCACACCTCTCTTTCCAAACTTTGGTTCAAGCCAATCAGCGAAAACACTATCAAGAAGCTCAGGAGAATACTCCTCAATATCCTCTCTATCCTCTAGCTCGTCATCCAAATCCTTCTTAAACTTGTTAATACGCGCAGAAGACACATAAATATCGCTATCAGAGTAACTATTCTCTTCTGTCACACTTTCAGATCCTTTTGCCTTCGGTTCAGATTCTTCTGTAGTTGAGCTGAACTCCCAAATGCCGGGTGTCGAGGATATTGGGTTGGATGTCATTTTCAAGCACCAACCCCTAATTAACCCCGGTCATTTAAATATCTTTTGGTTATTTTAACTATTTTTTAGTAACAATCAATGATTTTATTGGAGATTTCCCTATATAAGGAAGGATGTGGTGAATAGTAGGCAAAACTATTAATCCCTCCGACCGCAATTTATGGTTGAAATGAGCCTGGAAGACCGATTTGGCCACAAGCAGCTTTCGGAATACGAGTCCAAGAAGGTTCTGGAGGAGAACGGAATAGCTGTAGTGGAGGAAGATCTGGCCGAAAGCGCGGAAGAGGCGCGGAAACTGGTGGAGAAGTTCGGGATTCCAGCAGTCATGAAGGTAGAGTCGCGCGATATACAGCACAAGACCGATGCAGGCGGAGTAAATATTGTTAGAGATCCGAATAAGGCTGAAGAAAAGTACAGGGAGATTATAGAAAGTGTAAAGGAATACAAGGAAGGCGCTGAGATAGAAGGAGTCCTAGTTGAGGAGTTTCTTGAAGGAAACCAGTTTATAGCCGGTATAAACACCGATCCCCAGTTCGGAAAGGTCCTGATGTTTGGCCTGGGAGGTATATATGTAGAGGTCTTCAGGGATTTGGCCTTCAGAGTAATACCTGTGGAGGAGTACGATGTAGAGACCATGATAGAGGAGCTGGAGTCAAGGCCTCTTCTTGAAGGAGTGAGAGGTCAGGAAAAGGCGGACATGGAGCAGCTTAAGTCAACCTTGAGGAACGTCTCGGAGCTTGCAGAGAAACATCCCGAGATCAAGGAGCTGGATATAAACCCTCTTTTCATAAACGGCAGTACAATAAAGGCGGCTGACGCGCTTATAACCCTGGATGAGAGAAAATGAGTCTTGATCAGTTTTTCGGACCGGAGA